>JAIPFG010000176.1 GCA_021736745.1 Pseudomonadales bacterium | reverse complement strand
CCATTGTGCTTGCAGCAGTGAGCTCTGAACTCTAGAATGCGAAGCAATTCCTTTTAAGATAATGGTATGTCGCAAATTGTGCGGCTAATTGAAGGTGGAGAAGGCTATGGCCTGGAATGAACCGGGTAATCAAAAAGACCGAGACCCCTGGGGGGGTAAGAATGGTGGCGGCAATCAAGGACCCCCTGATTTAGATGAAGCAATTCGCAAGTTACAAAGTCAGCTTGGAAAAATCTTTGGTGGCAAGGGTGGCTCAGGATCCGGCCCGAGTGCTGGTAAATTGAGTGGAGGTTTATTTTCCATAGTGCTGATTGTTGTATCGATAGGCTGGGCGCTAATGGGTTTTTATACTATTGATCAACAGGAAAGAGGTGTTGTTTTACGGCTGGGTAAGTATCTTGAAACTGTACCTCCTGGGCTGCATTGGAATCCCTGGGGGATTGATCAGGTGGCTAAAATAAATGTCACCAAGGTACGTTCTCATAGTTCGCGCGGAACCATGCTGACAGAGGATGAGAATATCGTTGAAGTTAATTTGGCGGTGCAATATGTCATCTCCGATCCTAAAAAGTTTCATCTTAGCGTGCGGGATCCTGAGTTGAGTTTGGTGCATGCAAATGATAGTGCGTTGCGCCACGTGGTAGGCAGTTCGGAAATGCACCAAGTATTGACCGAGGGGCGTGAGTTGATTGCTCAGGATGTTCAGGTTAGGTTGCAGAGTTATTTGGATCGATATAATACGGGATTACTGGTTAGCAAAGTCAATATTGAAAATGCGCAGGCGCCGAAGGAAGTGCAACCCGCTTTTGATGATGTGATCAAGGCGCGGGAGGATGAGCAGCGGGTTAAAAATGAAGCCGAAGCCTATGCGAACGGTATTATTCCTGTAGCGCGAGGCTATGCGCAACGATTGCGGGAAGAGGCGAGCGCTTATCGTGAAGAGGTGATCACACGGGCGGAAGGCGAGGCCAGCCGTTTTGTTAATTTATTGGTGGAATATAAAAAGGCACCTGAAGTTACACGCGAAAGGCTTTATCTGGATGCCGTGCAAACATTGCTTGCCAACAGCTCTAAAATATTGGTGGATGTTGAGGGTGGCAATAATATGATGTATTTGCCTTTGGATAAGATCGTTGATACGAGTACTGTCAGTGCGGCAAAGGGCGGTAGTATCGGCGCTCGCCAATTGGAGGAGTTGACCAATAAGGTGGTTGAAAAAATTAATGACCGTCGATCAAGTACTCGTTTAAGGGAGGGTCGTTAAGATGGCACCTAAATCCTTGTTAAGTTTGGTCGGTGTATTACTGGTCCTTATGCTGGCCCTCCAGTGTGTGTATATCGTCACGGAAAGAGAGCGGGCTGTACTGCTCAAGTTTGGTGAAGTGGTTAAGACGGACGTTCAGCCCGGATTACATTTTAAAATCCCCATCGTTAATAAAGTGCGGAAGTTTGATGGGCGTTTGTTAACACTAGACGCCCAGTCGCAACGCTTTCTGACATTGGAAAAGAAGGCGGTGATTGTGGATTCTTATGTTAAGTGGCGAATTTCCTCAGTGGAAAAATACTACACCGCCACTTCTGGGGATGAGTTTGTTGCGGCTAGGTTGCTTTCCTCTCGGGTGGATACAGGGTTACGTAACCAGTTTGGCGAGCGCTCCATGCACGAGGTTGTATCTGGGGAGCGAGATGAGCTGATGACGGAGCTGACCCATAACCTGAATGAAATTGCTCAAAAAGAATTAGGCATGGAAGTGCTTGATGTCCGGGTTAAAGGGATTGATTTACCGCCCGAAGTAAGCAGTTCGGTGTTCAGTCGAATGGCAACAGAGCGTGACCGCGAAGCACGTGATCATCGTGCTAAGGGTAAGGAATTGGCGGAAGGTATTTCTGCTGATGCTGATCGGCAAAAAACGGTTATCGAAGCGAAAGCTTTTCGTGATGCCGAAAAAATTCGTGGTGAAGGGGATGCGCGCGCCGCTGCGATTTATGCGCAAGCCTATAATCAAGATCCAGAATTTTATGCTTTTTATCGTAGTTTAAAGGCCTATAAGGAAACCTTTAACAATAAGGGCGACATTCTGATACTTAAACCTGATAATGAGTTTTTCAAATATCTTAATAAGAAGAAGTAGTGCTGTTATTTAATTGATGAGATTGCGCTATAATCCATATCTTGTTATTTCAGCCGGGGGCGCCCCGGCTTTTTTGTGAAAGGTGAATTGCAGTTGAGCATATGGCATGAGTTAGCCGTGGCTTTTTGCCTCATGATGGTCATAGAGGGCATTCTGCCATTTATTGCTCCGCAGCGTTGGCGCAAAATGGTACAGATTATTGCCCAAGTTGATGATCGGAATATGCGCACTATGGGTCTTATCAGTATGTTGGTTGGAACAGCTATTCTGTATCTGATTAACTAACAGATGATAAACGACCGCTAGGAAAATTTTCTACTAAGATGACAGACTCTAATCGTTGGTTATTACCTGATGGCATTGAAGAGGTGCTGCCCCCGCAAGCATGGCGCGCGGAAACTTTACGACGTAAATTATTAGATTTATACCGAAGTTGGGGGTACGAGCTAGTCATTCCGCCCTATATCGAATATTTGGAGTCATTGTTGACCGGCATTGGCTCGGACTTAGACCTCCAGACCTTCAAAGTTACCGACCAATTAACCGGGCGTTTGATGGGTATCCGCGCAGACATGACGCCGCAGGTGGCTCGGATTGATGCGCATAGCCTTCAGCATCAGGGGCCAGCAAGGTTCTGTTATGGCGGCAGTGTTCTGCATACGCGGGCGCCGAATATATTATCAACACGCAGCCCGATTCAGATGGGTGCAGAGTTATTTGGTTGTGCGGACATTGCAGCGGATAGCGAAATTATTAATTTAATGCTCGAAACGATTAAGTTGGCGGGCGCAGAAAATATACATCTTGACCTCGGCCATGTCGGAATCTACCGGGGCCTGGTGAGTATGGCAAATCTTAGTGAGGGGCAGGAAACGGAGCTGTTTGATTTACTGCAAAGCAAGGCTAAAGCCGATGTGGAGCGATTTGTCGCAGAGAACGTGTCGGCCAAAGATGTTGCTCAAATGCTCTCCAAATTGGTTACTCTGAATGGCGGTTATGAGGTATTAAGAGAAGCTCGGGAGGTTTTTCAAAAAGCACCCGAGTCGGTGTCAAAAGCACTTGATATGCTTGATGAGTTGGGTCAATTGCTTGCTTCGTTATATCCGGAGGTGGATTTGTATTTTGATTTGGCTGAATTGCGCGGTTATCAATACCACACCAGCATGGTTTACTCAGCTTATGTTTCAGGCTTTGGTCAGGCGATTGCTAAGGGTGGACGTTACGACCACATCGGTGAGGTATTCGGAAGGTCTCGTGCGGCAACGGGATTTAGTGCGGATTTGAAGGCGCTGACCAAATTGAATCCCGCTCAATCTGAAGAAAAAAATGCGATTGTTGCGCCGCGTAATGCTGACCCGGCTCTGGCGTTAGAGGTGTTTCGGTTGCGCAATGAAGGTGAAATTGTGGTTTATCAGTTGTCGGAAGATATCGATACTTCGGGTCAATTCTCCTGTGATAGGCGGCTGGTTTTACAGGGTAATCAATGGGTTGTCGAATCTATTTAGTTAGCAGGAACACCTGTGACTGAATAGAGTATTTATTAACAAGTGACTAATTATATTGAGTTTATAAATGGGTAAAAATGTCGTCATTTTAGGCACCCAATGGGGTGACGAAGGTAAGGGTAAGATCGTCGACCTGTTGACCGATCAGGCAGAGGCCGTGGCTAGGTTCCAGGGTGGGCATAATGCCGGCCATACGCTCGTCATTAAGGGCAAAAAAACGGTTTTGCACTTGATTCCCTCAGGTATTTTGCGTGACGATGTGCTATGTCTGATAGGCAACGGTGTCGTATTGTCGCCGGAAGCGCTTTTGGAAGAAATGGCGGGCCTCGAGCAAAGTGGCGTTCCGGTACAAGATCGATTGCGCATCAGTGCGGCCTGCCCACTAATATTACCTTATCACACTGCACTCGATCAGGCTCGTGAGATAGCGCGAGGTGAGGCAAAAATCGGTACTACCGGACGAGGGATTGGTCCTGCCTATGAAGATAAGGTAGCGCGTCGTGGGTTGCGCCTCGGTGATTTGTTAGATGCCAATAGGTTTGCCGACCAGTTAAAGGAGGTTATGGAGTACCATAACTTTACCCTCACCCAATATTATAAATCCGAGGCATTGGACTATCAGCAAGTACTGGATCAGGCTTTAGCCCAGGGAGCGCAGATAGAACCCATGGTTGCTGATGTGACTTGCCTATTGCATCAATACCGTGAAGAAGGGCGTAACCTTTTATTTGAAGGCGCGCAAGGGTCATTATTGGATATTGATCACGGCACATACCCCTATGTCACTTCTTCCAATACCACTGCTGGTGGTGCCAGCACGGGTAGTGGATTTGGTCCTCTTTATCTAGATTATGTCTTAGGGATTACTAAAGCATATACCACACGTGTTGGATCGGGGCCCTTTCCCACCGAGCTATTTGATGATATGGGAAAACATATGGCCGAGCGTGGGCGTGAATTTGGCGCCACTACTGGGCGGGCTCGACGTTGTGGCTGGTTAGACTTGGTGGCACTTAAATTCTCCATGCAGATCAATAGCGTGAGTGGAATTTGTTTAACCAAACTGGATGTGTTGGATGGGCTTGAAACGATCAAGGTCTGCGTGGGTTATGAAGGTGTTGGGGAAAAAGAAGACTGCCTCTTTAGTGCAGAGCGTCTCGCTAGCCTAAAGCCAATCTATGAAGAGCTGCCGGGCTGGAGTGAATCGACCATTGGTGCTAAGTCGCTGGAACAATTGCCGCAAAGTGCACGGGAATATATCGCTTATATTGAACAGCGCTTGAATGTGCCGGTCGATATTATTTCCACAGGTCCCGATCGAGAAGAAACCATTGTGCTAAGGCATCCTTTCTCAAAAAACTGATCTAATGCTTGATGCATTGTCATCAATTTAGTGTGTTATTGCGTAGGAATGATAAATGGGTGTGAGATCAGCTAGTATTCAGCGAGCCGCCGTTAAAATTGGCGAGCTGGTCATTGGCGGAAATTCGCCCGTGGTGGTTCAGTCCATGACAAATACCGATACGGTGGACATTGCGGCCACTGTGCAACAGGTCGCGCAGTTGGCGCAGGCTGGCTCGGAATTAGTGCGTATAACCGTCAACAACGAGGAAGCTGCACAGGCAGTCCCTGTTATTGTGGAGAAACTGGCAGCACAAAATATCAATGTTCCCTTGGTCGGCGACTTCCATTTTAACGGACATAAATTACTGACACGCTTTCCAGAATGCGCTCAAGCGTTGGCAAAATATCGTATTAATCCTGGTAATGTGGGGCGGGGTAAAAAGAAAGACGAACAATTCACTACCATGATTGAAATTGCCTGTCAGCACCAAAAGCCAGTGCGCATTGGTGTTAACTGGGGTAGCCTTGATCAAGCCTTACTCGCGAAATTGTTGGATGAAAACAGTCGGTTAAAACACCCGAAAGATCTTAGCCTGGTACAGGCTGAGGCATTAATCGCGTCTGCACTGGAAAGTGCAGCAATGGCGGAATCTATCGGTCTGGCTCACGATGCGATAGTTATTTCCTGTAAAACCAGTTCAGTCCAGGATTTGATCAGCATTTATCGGCAGCTGGCCAAGCGCTGTGATTATCCATTACATTTAGGCCTAACGGAAGCCGGGATGGGTTCTAAGGGAGTAGTCGCATCGACTGCTGCCTTATCTGTTCTGTTGCAGGAAGGTATTGGCGATACCATTAGAATCTCTTTAACCCCGGAGCCCGGCGGTGACCGTACGAAAGAAGTCATTGTCGCGCAGGAAATTTTGCAGACCATGGGTTTAAGGTCTTTTACACCTATGGTCATTGCCTGCCCCGGCTGTGGGCGAACCACCAGCACTTATTTTCAGCAGCTTGCTGAGGATATTCAAACCTATTTACGCGAGCAAATGCCAGTATGGAAGCAGACGCATCATGGGGTCGAGGACATGCGGGTGGCAGTGATGGGTTGTGTCGTCAATGGGCCAGGGGAAAGCAAGCACGCCAATATTGGTATTAGCCTGCCGGGAACAGGTGAACGTCCCGTAGCCCCTGTTTTTGTGGATGGCGAGCGCACGGTCACGCTCAAAGGGGATCATATTGCCGAAGAATTTCAGGCGATTATTAAGCAATATGTTGAATCACACTATTTAAGTTAGAGTCGATTAACGAGAAATTTATATTCTTATTAATCACGCGTAATTAATACATCATCCTTCAATTATGTTGGGTAAAGAAATTGCCGCTCCTAACGCTGATACCTTGCCAGTCAATTTTTTGCACGCTGTTAGTCAAGACAGGCATGAAATAGCGGTCTATGATAATCAATGTAGTCTAGGTTTATTTTACTAGGACGGCTACTGATCGCACCTTTCATTTAGTGGAGACATTGAGTTTTGAAAGCCACAGATATAACGAACCCGGAATATTTCCATAAGGTTGTGGACTGCCAGTATGGTTGCCCGGCGCATACGCCCGTGCCAGAGTATATTCGGTTGATCGCTGCGCAGCGATATACGGATGCTTACATGGTGAACTGGGACTCCAATGTTTTTCCCGGTATTTTAGGGCGTACCTGCGATCGGCCTTGCGAGCC
>JAIPFG010000175.1 GCA_021736745.1 Pseudomonadales bacterium | reverse complement strand
GGCTTATGAATCGGCGTAAAGGTGGAAAATTTACAGCCAAAGGCCAATACCAGATCCGCTTCCTGCGCAACATCAATGGCCACTTGGCCCGACACCAGGCCCGCCGAACCGATATTATTCGGATAGTCCGGATGAATAACCCCACGCCCATTGGCGGTTGACATTGCCAGCATATCCGTCGCTTCAAGCAAAGCACGAAAGGCCTCAACACCACCGGATCTTGCCACGCCCCCACCGGCAATCAATACCGGTTTCCTGGCTGCCACCAAGGCATCCAACACCTGCAGCAATTCTTGTCGACTGGGCGTTGGCCGCTTCAATTGGTACGGCGGAATCATATCGAGATCATAGCGACAAAGCTGTGTCCCGACATCACAGGGAATATCCAGATGCACCGGACCAGGGCGGCCTGAGCGGGCGATATGTATAGCACGTTCAATCAGTTCGGGCGCACGTTCGGCATGATGAATGGACGCATTCCACTTGGTAATTGTTTTGAATAACCCAAGTTGATCCGCTGATTGTAATTGGTCGATACTCGGGTCAATGGTTCTCGCCTGATTCTGTCCGGTAATAACCAGCATTGGAATATTATCGGCATAGGCAGCGGCAACACCCGGCACAATATTGGTGGCCCCTGGTCCTACGGTCGCAAAGCAAACACCCATGGTATCTGTCACGCGCGATATCGAGGCCGCCATATGCCCTGCCGCTTCTTCGTGACGAGTTGTCACATACTTGAAATCCGGATCGCGAGAAGCGCCATCCATAATCAAACCGATCTGCGCTGCCGGCAAACCACAAATATATTTCACCCCATGTTTTTTGAGTATGGCGAGCAACATGTCACTGACTGTACATTCCATCTTAATTCCTCATCTAAATTGATCGACCGAACACTGGCAATAGCGAATTGCTGGTACTACGGTTGGTTTTTATTAATATTGACTTTTGTTAATCGATATAACGAATCGGTTCACTACCGTCCCATTCCCAGTGCGCGCTTTCCATGCCGTAAAATAAATCCTGTACTTTCGGCGTCGCCTCTATCAGCTCTACCATTCCGCCAAGATCATTCAGCGTATCCATATAGGCAAACCTGTCACCTACGGTAACTTTTCCATTAAAGGCCAGTTCATGTCCCTGCTGCTGATAACGTGCGACGTCCTTATCAAAGTCTTCAGTAAACAGCCCCCAATGATGAAAACCTTCACCCTTGCTGAGCAGTAGCTCTCGATAGACCGAGGGGGAATCACAGTTCTGCCGAATCAGTTCCACACAAACATTACCGGAAAACCCCAGTGCCACATCTATATCCAGGTCAGTGGGTTGCCCGCGATAATGCATATTCTCCGCCGCCAGACTTCTTAGCACAAAGAACGGTCCAACGTTAATCTTGCGCAACCAACGCTCCAATGCCTGTTCCATATCGTTGACGACATAGGCCATCTGCATCACAGTTCTTTCCGGTTGGGTCATTGTTTTATCCTCTTTAATTATTTTTCACTGAGCCGAATGACAGGCGGGCATTCCGGCAGTGGTTCCACCATCCACAAGAAATGATGTGCCCGTAATCATGGCCGCTTCATCACTGGCCAGAAATAAAACTGAATTGGCAATATCTTGTGCTGTGGCAAGACGCCCGAGTGGAACATTGCGAACCATTGTTGAAACCATCTGCTCTCGACTGCCGATCATTTCTGCAACAGGATCGAGCATTTCAGTATCGACATAGGTAGGGTGAATAGAGTTGCAACGTATGCCGTAATCCAACTCGGCACAATCCAGAGCAACCGCCTTGGTCAACAATGTTACGCCACCTTTAGTCGCGCAATAAGCCGCTAAATCCGAGGTGCCCAGCAACCCACCAACGGATGAAATATTGATGATCGATCCACCTCCGTCGGACTGTTTGATCGCCCGAATACCATGCTTACAACCAAGCATGGTGCCGGTAAGGTTGACCGCGACAATCTGATTCCAGGCTGTCAATTCTATCTCTTCAGCATGGCAGCTAAAGCCGATCCCCGCACAATTAACCACAATATCAAGCCGGCCAAAAGAGGTGATAGCTTGTTCCACGGCGGCAACCCAGTCTGACTCCTGACTCACATCCAGAAACTGAAAAATAGCCGACTTCCCAATGCTTTCCACCGTTGCGATGCCACCCGGTTGATTAATATCTGTCACCAAGACGCGTGCACCTTCCTGCGCCAATCGCTCGCAAGCCGCCCGGCCAATTCCTGAGGCACCGCCTGTAACCAATGCCACTTTGCCTGTTAATCTCGTCATTATCCAAACCAGCCCTTTATTGTTTTTTATTTCTTTGTGGCTGTCATTCACTCCCCTCTTTGTGAGAGGAGTGAACGAGCAAGCCGATTTGCCATTAGAAGTTAAAACTGCCCTCAATACCGGCCCAGCGAGGGACACCTAAGCTTTGCTCTGTAAACCCATTGGAGGCTATATCGAAGGCATAGGTGTAGTATTCTTTATCAAATAAATTTTTAGCGAAGATGGCGACCTGGTACCTGCCACTGCTATCGGTAAAGCTGATACGCCCGTTAAAAATGGTATAACTGGGAATATCCGTGTTGGGCGCATTGGTTAATTGTGAATAATAACCGCTGTTATAGTAACCGCTGAACTGCAGCGAGATAACGCCCACGCTTAGCTGAAAATCCTGAACAACAGCGCCGCTGAAGGTAAAGGAAGGCGATTGAGGTGCTTCTCTATCGACGGAAATCGGGTTCAGCGGGTCCGTTCCTATTAGCACATTTTCAACTTCCGTATCCAAAAACGCCGCACTGAAAAACAAGGTGGTATTATCGGCAGGCTTTAACTGCAATTCCGTATCCAGGCCACTGATGGTCGCATCGGTGTTGAACAGCGTGAAATTAATCCCGCGCTGGTCAAAGGCTTGATAATCCTTGTAATCGTAATAATAGGCGCTGATGTTCCAGCGGCCTTTGCCCGACCAAAAATCCAACTTGCTTCCGATTTCGTAGGCGTAAATATCTTCGCCATCAAAACGCACGCCGGCAAACGGCGCATGTCCGGCAAAACCGGAATTATAGTTAAACGCCTTATAGCCTTTGTTAAAGCTGGCATACAACAACCAATCCTGGTTAACCGAATAATCCAACTGTAACCGTGCTGAAATACCATCTTCATCGTAATTGTCGCTGACACCGCCATTCGCTAACGAAGCTTCAACCAGACTACCCGGCGGAACACCCAGCGGCGCTACACCGGGAATGGACACACCCCCTAAAGCAAAACGCGGAACGGCAAGATACGCATAATCCTTGTCATCATAGGTCCAACGGATGCCGGCTGTTAACATCAACTGGTCTGACAAATCCTGTTCAATTTGACCGAAGACGGAATAGGAAGTCGTTTCCACAGACCAAATTGCCTCCTGACCCAACTCCAATACACTGGCATCAAAATCCGGCGGTGGCAGAACATTAAGATCCTGAGAGTAATCGCCATCAATGTTGAGATAATAGACTCCCGCCGTCCATCGAGTTTCCCCTTCCACTTCCTCAATGCGTAGCTCTTGACTCACCGTATCGCTATCGCCGGTTTGTCCAAATTCGATAAAGGGAATTGGACTTAAATCGTTGTCTTCGAGATATTCCACTTCAACATGATTGAAATTGCTGATAGAAACCAACTTATAACCATCAAAGTCATAGGCAATTTTGGCTGAGACATTATTGAACTGCCGATCCAGGTAACCCGGCTGGTCATAGGCCCCACTGTACTTATCACCGTCGGCATCGACATAACCGGTAATCAGGTTGCTTCCCGAACCCACGTTAAAGCCAAGACCTGTGACGGGATCCACCGCCGCTGCCTGGGAATAAGCAGCACCGACATTGTCGATATCCATGTCATAGAAATCCGCACTTAGCAAAATATCGAGCCGGTCGTTCGGCGTAAAATTCAGGTGCAGGCGTGCTGCTTTCGTATCATCTTCAATTTGATCGGGGCCAACTTCGTTCTCAATAAAGCCATCAGCCTTATTGTGATAGATTGCCAATCGCGCCTTCAAATGGTCGCTGATCGAACCGCTGATAGCGCCCTGAAAACCATAAGAATCATAGCTGCCAGCAGTTAATTTGAGATAACCTTCAGTTTCTTCCGTAGGTTTGTTAGTAATCAGGTGCACCAAGCCACCCGTCGCATTTCTACCAAAGAGTGTGCCCTGAGGGCCTCTTAATACCTCTACTCGGTTCATATCAAACATTTTGACCGAGTTGGTTGAAATGGAGGATTGGTAAACCTCATCCAAATAAAGGGCGTTCGGTGATTCAATATGTCCCGCAAAATCATTCTGGGCTACGCCACGGATAGACACTAATCCCACCAGCGGGCTACCACCGCCATTCTGAAACATGAGCCCCGGGGTAATGATGGAAAGCAGATCCGTTTCCGTAATATTAAATTGCTCTAAAGTGTCGCCAGAAAGAGCAGTGATCGATATCCCGGTATCCTGTAAGTTAACTTCGCGCCGCGTGGCCGTCACAATGATCTCTTCTAGCTGGGCCGCTAAAATGTCCGCAGACAGCATAGAGAGAATACTCGAACCGATCAGTATTGGCTTAATTCTCATGACTCAATTTCCTCCACAATCACTTTTTTAGTTATTTATTCCAGAAGCGCCCAATCGCTCTGTGCGAAACGCACGCTTCATCCGAACTGACACCGGTAGATTCCTTCGTCATTCCAGTGATGACCAGATTAGCAAGAAGGAAAAAATACTGAATAGCAAAAATTACTCAATATGAGCATCTATTGGAAAGAAACAAATACTACTTCTCAGTAACCTGGGCTTTTGTTTATACTGCCAACCTAGCAGCCTGTTGACACTGAAATTTATCTGATCATCCCGTTCTCTGAAACGAGGTACCCATCGTGGTTAATTTGCAGACTCAGGATTTAAAAGACATTATCGAAGTGAGCCGCCGTGCGCTCGAATGCAATAGTATGGAAACATTGCAGAAAGAAACGCTGACGCTAATGGAACGTTCGCTCGGCGCCCGCAGCAGTGTTTATGCTCAGATCACTAAAAACCAAAAGGAAATTCAGTTAACTGAGGGCGCGGAGCATGGTGTTCCCAAAGGGGCCATGGCGCGCTGGTGTTCCGAATACCACTCTAGCGATCCCTTCATGCACCGCTACCTGAATAAACTTTCAACCCAACCAAGTAACGTCATTGTCTCAAGTGAAGTCATCAGCCACAAAGAGTATGTTTCGACCTCCTTTTATAACGAATTCATGAAGCCTCAATCCATCTACCATGTGATGATTATAGGATTGAAGTCAGATGATAATAAGCCTGTGGGGGTCTATGGGTTACATCGTTCCCGTCATGCTCCGGCATTTTCAGCCCGCGAGATTGCCAAAGCCAATATGCTGGCACCACATCTTAAAGGGGCTTTTCAGCGAGTGATGGCCCAAGAAATGCTGCATGAAATCCGTTGGATTACCGAATTTTTTTCCGATAACGTGGCGAAAGACGGTATTGCCGTTCTTGATGAAAAAATGAACCCCGTTTTTATGAGTCAGAAAGCCCGGGAGATTCTCGGTGAAAATGGCAGCCTCTCTGACAGTTTTCTCCGCTCATGCGTTCAGTGTTTAAACAGCCAGCCGGATTTTATCGATCAGCCCATCTCTTTTAAATTCTTCCATAAAGGCCGTCCGCTGCGGGTGGAGTTAAACTCCGTCACTAATCATCAGCGCCGCCATCAACGTTTTATTGTGCGTTTGGATGCCACGCTTGAAAACATGCAGGAATCACCAGTCCTGTTGGATCGTATGAGGGCATTGGGTTTATCCAGAAGAGAAATAGACGTGGCTCAACTATTAGCCCTGGGGCTAACCAGCCTTTCCATTGCCGATAAACTCTGTATTAGTGTACGCACCGTCAATAACCATTTGCGCTCCATTTATGAAAAAGTCGGCGTGCATAACCGCACCAGTTTGATTTATCACCTATCCACGGAGCACCGGCAGTAACACGTCACTTGAACCAAGGCCCAAGTGCACAAAGGGGTTGATCCCCAATCTATCGAGCTAGTATCCCAAGAAGTTGGGTTTGCGTTTTTCCAAAAAGGCAGCGATTCCTTCTTTTCCATCTTGGGTTTTAGCATTAGCGGCAATCATCCGCGATTCTGAGGTCATTTGCGCTTCAATATTATTCTTTGCGGCAGAGAGCACTAAACGCTTCACTGCGCCAAAGGCTTTGGTCGGTCCGGCGGCAAACGTATTTGCCAACTCCAGCGCTGCACTCTCCAATGCCTCCGGCTCCACCACCCGGTTAATCATACCCCAGTCCAAAGCCTCACTGGCGCTTAAACGTCGGTTGCATAGCATCAGTTCTTTCGCTCTTTTCGTCCCCACCAATTCCACTAGGAGGCTGGTACAGCCGCCATCCGGTGACAGCCCGGCAGCGGTGTAAGCAGAAGTAAAAGAGGCTTTGCTGGAGGCAATCGTAACATCGCCAATGAGCGCCAGACTCAAACCGATACCGGCTGCTGCGCCATTAACCG
Source organism: Pseudomonadales bacterium (assembly GCA_021736745.1). GTDB lineage: Bacteria > Pseudomonadota > Gammaproteobacteria > Pseudomonadales > IMCC2047 > JAJFKB01. The sequence goes on along the minus strand of JAIPFG010000175.1, from coordinate 165 downwards.
CAGTCACGACGGGTGCCGGCATACGCATTAATCGAATAAAGGCATCATGGGCGAAAAAGGTTACTTTTTTTAACTCTTCCGAAATGGCGTCACCCTTTTCTGCAAAGGAGGCCAGATCACCACCGGCGCAGAAGAGTTTTCCTGTGGCGCTGAGCAATACCGCCC
>JAIPFG010000174.1 GCA_021736745.1 Pseudomonadales bacterium | reverse complement strand
TCCGGCTCAATAGGGAGCGTCTGCCCTGAATCATATTCGCCAGAAATTATCTGTTTGCCAAGGCGTTGCACCACATAAGGGACTTGTCTGCGTGAGTTGGGTTTCGGTTGTGTCTCCATGTTTAAGAATCCGACATGAGTTAATTATGGGATTAATGATATAGCAAGTTTTTAAACGGCGCCATTTGTTTAGCGAATTAAGCGCCTGACATCGCGGCTTACAGGCGATGTTTTTTTGTTGATACTTGTTTACACGTCAGCGCTTTAAATGGTTTCGTTAATTTTCTCTTGGATATTTTTTATTAATCCCATTAATTAATGCTATGAGTATTGAATTTATTCTGATAATAGTGATAACATTGCGTCAGGTTTATTGATTACGCGCCTTTGGTGGGTTGGTCTTCGAGGAATTTCATGGTTCGAATAACCCACTAAAATCATCCCATATATTCATCAACAAAGCAGTGTGACTGAAATTTTTATTTGTGGTTGGACTCACTGCCGTTTTAAAAGGGTTAATTAAGTGAAAATCGTTGATGCGAAAGTGTTTCTGACCTGTCCGGGTCGAAATTTTGTCACATTGAAAATTCTCACCGATGAAGGTTTGTATGGCGTAGGCGATGCAACCCTGAATGGACGGGAGTTGGCGGTTGCTGCTTACCTGCAGGATCATGTGGTGCCTTGCCTGATAGGTAGGGATGCCGCACAGATTGAGGATATCTGGCAGTACCTTTATCGTGGTTGCTACTGGCGTAAAGGGCCCGTCACCATGAGTGCCATTGCTGCAGTGGATACAGCACTTTGGGACATTAAAGCCAAGGCCGCGAATATGCCTCTCTACCAGTTGCTAGGCGGTAAAAGTCGTAACGGGGTAATGGTTTATGGTCACGCTAATGGTATCGATATAGAAGAAACCACGGATGAGGTTGGTAGATATATTGAGCTAGGTTACCAAGCGATCAGAGCACAAACCGGTGTGCCTGGTTTAGGGTCTACCTATGGTGTCTCTCAAGACAAAATGTATTACGAACCGGCTGACGGTGCTCTGCCCACCGAAAATATTTGGTCAACGGAAAAGTACCTGGATCATGTGCCCAAGCTTTTTAGCCGACTTAGAGATAAGTTTGGCTATGAGCCGCATTTGCTTCATGACGTTCATCATCGACTCACCCCGATAGAAGCCGCACGTTTGGGTAAGTCCCTGGATGAATTTCGTTTGTTTTGGCTAGAAGATAGTACGCCAGCAGAAAACCAGGAGGCTTTTCGACTGATCAGGCAACACACCGTCACGCCGTTAGCGGTGGGGGAAATTTTCAATACCATTTGGGATTGCCGGAATCTAATTCAGGAACAGTTAATTGACTACATCCGCACTACTGTTGTCCATGCCGGCGGAATCACGCATCTTAGGCGGATTGCTGATTTGGCGTCCCTTTATCAGGTTCGAACCGGCTGTCATGGCGCAACCGATTTATCACCGATCTGTATGGGTGCGGCATTACATTTTGATACATGGGTGCCCAATTTTGGTATTCAGGAATACATGCGGCACACGGAACAAACGGACGAAGTTTTCCCTCATGCTTACACCTTTAAAGACGGGTACCTGTTTCCGGGTGAGACGGCTGGGCATGGTGTCGATTTCAATGAAAAGTTAGCCGAAAAATACCCCTATCAACGTGCCTATTTGCCTGTGAATCGCTTACAGGATGGCACAATGTGGAATTGGTAAGCCGTTCGATCAAGAAATAAGTTTATTAGAGGTAATTCATGTCTGATTACGATGTTATCATTGCCGGCGGCGGTCACAATGCACTGATCTGTGCATCCTTGCTGGTCAAAAATGGGTTAAAAGTACTCGTTGCAGAACGTAACGAATGGGTTGGCGGCGGTGTTTTAACACGGGAATTAACCTTACCTGGTTATCAGCACGACCCCTTCGGTTCGTCCCATGTTTGGATTCATTTGAACCCAGATTTCAAGGAGTTGCTGCCCGAATTTGAAAGACATGGCCTCAAATATATTTGGTCTGACGATGCCATCACTGGACACCCAAACAAGTACGAAGGGCAGGGCATAGTCGTCTATAAAAGCGTCGATAAAACCTGCGACACTATCGCTGAATATTCCAAAAAAGATGCGGTTCGTTATAAAGAGATTTATCAAGAGTTTGGTGAGATTCAGGATGGTGTGGTTAAGGGCATGTTCGCTCCGCCAGCTCCGCCAAGCTATATGTACCAGGCCATGGAAAACAGTCCTGAGGGTTTGAAACGATTACGTGACTACCAGCTAAGCTCGCGCCAATTCACTCTGGAAAATTTTGAAAATGAGCATGTGCGTGCCTTTATTTTAGGCTGGGCCATGGCGCCGCAAACCCTACCGGACCAGCTTGGTACCGCGGCTGGCTTTTACGTTATGATTCCCAGTATTCATTACTACGGGCAGTCGATTCCAGAGGGTGGTAGCGGCATGCTTTCGGTAGCAATGCAGCGCTATATTGAAGCCAATGGCAGCAAGGTTTTAACCAACGCAACAGTACGCAAGTTCATTATTGAAGGTGATAGTTGTATCGGTTTTCGTCTTGAGGATGGGACGGAAATTACTGCTAAAAAGGGTGTGGTGAGCGCACTTGATCCCTATCAAACCTATTTGCACGGTTTCGAGGAAGGACAGCTTCCCAATGATTTCACCAAAATGGTGCGAAACTTCCAGTTTGGCAATGTCACCATTGCTCGTGTGCACTATGCGTTACACGAAGCGCCGAATTTTAAGGGGCACCCTGATATCAACCAAACCGCATTTCAGCGAATTTTTGGTAATGTTGCGGATATCGACAGGCAGTACCAGGAAATGGCGCAGGGTCTTGCGCCTTCAGATCCTTTCCTATGGACGGCGGCGTGGACCACCATGGATCCCACCCGAGCGCCAGTTGGCAAGCATACCTTGATTATGGATACCTTTGTGCCGGTGGATCTTGCGAATGGGGCAAATTGGGAGGAAATTGCGCCTGATTATATTCGTAATACCTTGCTAAAACAGTTGCGCCATTACACCACTAATATGACGGATGACAATATTCTTGCGGAATATGTTGAAACCGGGCCAAGCTTGGCCCGCGCCAACCTTTGTTTTTATAAAGGCGTAACTACCGGAGGCGAACGGACTTTGGCGCAAATGGGCGCTTTCCGGCCATTTCCTAACTATTCGGATTACCGAGGCCCTTTCAAAAATCTCTATATGACTGGTCCATCATGCCATCCTGGTGGAGGTATTTGTGGCATGGGCACTATTGCCGCCAATGAAATTTTGGCGGATATGGGTTTAAAAGACGAGGATGATGAATTTGATTTTTAGTCGGGTTAGGCTGAGTTTAGACGTTAAGCGTATCAGTGGGCCGATCCCTCTGATTGGTTGGATAAGGCAGGTTGATAGCTAGTTAACCTGCTTTATCCGATCAGTTTCCCTGCTGACGACTGAAGGGGAAAAACCAATTTCTTTGTCAATGCAGTAACAATTGATATTACGTTAATAGGTGGAACACATGAGAAAACGAATAGAGCCATATACCGCACTGATTATTCAGCCGGAAGTCACCGTTGCGAAAGACATGGCGGATGTCAGGAAAAATCTGGATCGCGTTTGTAATTTAATTCATTTTGGCGTCGGGTATTTTTGGGAAGTACCGGTTCGTTTAGTGGTATTGCCTGAGTACTTTATGCAGGGCGTCGGAACCCCGGGTAAAGGCGAAAGCGGAATCGCTGACCAAATGAAGAAAGCCATTACGGTCCCTGGCCCGGAAATTGATATTTTAGGCGATATCGCCAAAGAATATGGTTTATATATTTGCGCGGGTGGAGTGGTTGAGCAAGTGCCGGAATTTCCGGACCGATGGTTTAATGCCAATATTATTGTTGGGCCGACAGGAGAAGTGATTCTTAAGTATCACAAGTGGCACATTCCGGCAACAGTGGGGCTAGGTACCAGCCCACATGATATTTTTGATGAATATTGTGAAAAACTTGGTGGCGATATTAAGGATCTGTTTCCGGTTGTCGATACTGAAATTGGCAAACTGGGTACCATGACCTGCCACGATGGTTGTACGCCGGAAGTGTCCCGCGCATTGGGCTATAACGGGGTGGAAGTAATTTGCCACCCCGGCGCCATCCAAGAAGTGGAAGGAGTATCGCAACCTTGGGATTTTTGGATGTTTACCCGTCGTGCCCGTGCCCATGACAACATGGCCTATGTGCTTGGTTCTAACTGGGGCTCGGTCAATTACGAATATTACCCTAAAGCTTTTTGTCCCGGACACTCTTTTGCCATCGACTATACCGGCATGGTCCTTAGAGAAGCACCCTATCCAGCAGAGCAGGTACTGGCGGTAACGATCGATATTGAAGCGTTACGTCACTATCGTTCTCGCACCAACCACAATACCTGGGTAGATGTACGTACGGAAGGTTTTAGGCAGATTTACGAAAAACCAATCTATCCGGCGAACCAATTTCCATCCGGCAAGCCACCGCGAACTTTGTCGGACAAAATAGACCTCTGCAAGGGTGTTTTTGATGACCTTTATGGTCGCGGTCAATTTACGCCACCAGCGGGTTACGAACCGGAGGAGATGTCAAAACTATTGCAGGATAGAATTAATTACGCCCAAAAAACCGGCCGCCTGCGTAAGAGCTAGAGTTGAGGATTTAAGATGAAAGTCAAAAGTAAACTGGCGGATATCGATTTTCAGTTTGGCTCATTTGAATATAAAAAAGATCATCTGATTATCCATAGTGCCCCCGGGCAAAAGATGCAAACCAAGGTGTATGTCAGCCCGGACGACGTGCTGTCAGCGGCAGGGAAAGCGCTATCAAATCCCAGGGTATGGTTGTACATATTAGGCTTCCCGTTTTTCCTGATCCGCTACCGCAAAAGGAAAAAAGCGAAGTTGGCAGCCAAGAAGCAGGATGCCTGAGCGCATCTAATAAGAGATATATTTTAAGAGGTGAGCATGACACAAATGACGGGCGCACAAGCCATCATTAAATCGTTACAAAACAATGGTGTTGATACGATTTTTGGATTACCGGGGGGGCAGCTGGATCATCTATTCGATGCCATGTACAAAGAGGGCGATAACATACGCCTGATCCATTCTCGTCATGAGCAGGGTGTTGCCTATATGGCCTATGGCTATGCCAAGTCGACAGGTAAAGTCGGTGTATATACCGTCGTGCCCGGCCCGGGGCTTTTAAATTCCACCGGTGCGCTTTGTACCGCTTGGGGCAATTTTTCACCTGTATTATGCGTATCGGGACAAATTCCTTCGACGGCCATTGGCAAAGGTTATGGCGACCTGCACGAAATTAATGATCAGTTAGGTATGATCAGGCATATCACCAAGTGGGCTTCAAGTATTGATCATCCAGCTCAGGCGCCGGATATCATTCAGGAAGCATTCAAACAATTGACTACCGGTTGTCCTCAGCCTGTCGAAGTCGAAATGTCGATGGATATTATGGGCATGCAGTCCGAGGTTGAGTTACTTCCTGCACCAATTAATTACCCCAAGCCGCCGATCGACTCAAACCTGATTGATCAGGCGGTGGAAATGCTGACTAAAGCAAAGAAACCCATGATCGTAATTGGCTCCGGTGCGCTGGAAGCAAGCGAACCTCTGCTCGCCGTAGCGCAAGCACTTCAAGCTCCGGTGATGGCTTGCCGTAGTGGCAAGGGGGTTATTTCATCTGAACACTATTTAAGTGCAAACTTCCCTATGGGACATCGGCTCTGGGGTGAAGCCGATACGGTTTTGGCGGTGGGAACACGCCTGCATTGGCCGTTGGTTATGTGGGGTAAAGATGATGAGCTGAAGCTCATTCGTGTGGATATTGATCCGAAACAGATAGCGCGTATTTGCCAGCCGGAAGTGGGTATTGTTGGTGATGCCGTAAATGTACTCAAGGCCATTGGTGCAGCGCTTCAAAGCAGAGGCCATCAAAGTGTCTCGCGTGAAGTCGAGCTTTCTGCGCTAAAATCCAAAATAGATAGTGAAATTCGGACAAAGGTTGGCCCGCAGATGGATTATTTGGACGTGATCCGGGAAGAGTTACCAAGAGACGGTATTTTTGTTGATGAAGTGACACAGGTTGGTTTTGTCTCCTGGTATGGTTTTCCTGTGTACCAACCTAGACAGCATATCAGTGCAGGTTATCAAGGAACCCTGGGCTATGGCTATGCCACCGCACTGGGCGTGATGGCCGGAAATATGGATAAAAAAGTCATTCAGGTCAGTGGTGATGGTGGTTTTATGTTTACCATGCAAGAGCTGGCAACAGCGGTGCAGTATCAGTTGCCATTGGTGACCATTATTTTCAATGACGGTCGATTCACTAATGTACAGCGACAGCAAAAAGAGTGGTTTGATGGACGGGTGATATGCTCCGATCTGCATAATCCTGATTTTGTAAAAATGGCAGAAAGTTTTGGCGCTGCCGGATTTCCAGCACATGATCCGGAAAGCCTAAGAAACGCTATCCGTCAGGCCTTTGAGCAGAAAGGACCCTCAATTATCGATGTCAAGGTGGATGAATTTTTTCCGGCACCTTGGCCGTTTTTGATGATGCCTCAGAACCGTAAATCTCTGTGTCAATAGACAAACCAGTCCTACGAGAAGGACGATGAAGAAACAAAAGACAGATTCGCTACTTGGTCTCAATTCGAAAATTTCACGTCGTGATTTTCTCAATACCACTTTATTAGGTACCGGTAGCG
>JAIPFG010000173.1 GCA_021736745.1 Pseudomonadales bacterium | reverse complement strand
TTTGCGACAGGCCGACCGGGGGTAATTACTTTTTCCGGAAGCTTTCATGGGAGAACGCTATTGACATTAACCATGACAGGCAAGGCCAAACCCTACAAAACCGGATTTGGGCCACTGGCCCCTGCCGTTTATCATACACCCTACCCCAACCTCTATCATGGCATCAGTGATCAACAGGCGTTAGCGCGGCTAGAGGATCTACTCAGCGTCTCCATCTCCCCTGACGAAGTCGCCGCCATCGTGATTGAGCCGGTACAGGGCGAAGGCGGATTTTATATCGCCTCCGAAGACTTTATGCACTCGCTTCGCGAGCTCTGTGACCGAAAGGGTATTCTATTGATTGCCGACGAAATTCAAACCGCTTTTGGTCGCACCGGTAAAATGCTGGCGGTTGAGCACACTCATCTGGTACCCGATCTTATTTGTACCGCGAAAAGTCTTGGCGGGGGCCTACCGATCTCTGCCATCACCGGAAAATCAGAGCTGATGGATACAATCCCTGCGGGTGGACTCGGTACAACCTTCGGTGGCAACCCCATCGCCTGTAGCGCCGCTCTAGCCGTATTGGATGTATTGGAACAGGAAAGTTTGCTGCAACGCGCTGATGAAATTGGCGCGCGGATAAAAGCCTGTTTATCAGAAACCGCTGCCAATGACCGAACCGGTTCAATTGGCGAAATACGCGGTTTAGGTGCCATGGTCGCGATTGAGTTTGTTCACAACAACGATTATCGCCAGCCTAACCCGGAATTGGTGCAACGCGTTATCTCGTATGCCCGTGATCATGGGCTATTACTGCTCTCAGCAGGAAAACAGGCACAGACCATTCGCTTACTGCCGGCGCTAACCATTGAATGGCCGTTATTGGATGAAGGTCTGAATCTATTGACCGATAGCATCCTTCATGCGCTTCGCTCGGAAGATAAAAATCCCAGTGAGTTCGGCGATAAAACATAGGCCGCAACGGTTATTCATCAGCCCTAGCCATACAGCTCATCAACACCCTGTTTAACCCACAAGGAAAAACAGGGTATAGTATATGTCAGCTTGTTTCTTTGACCGGTGTATATCATTCTTTCCTGTAATTGGCGTCAACAAATATAGATGATCGACAGGTCATACCACTAAGCCATCGACTGAACTGACCTTAGGTAATAGGAAGTAGATCCATGAAAACACGAGCGGCCGTAGCATTTCAGGCGGGTAAGCCTCTAGAGATAGTGGACGTTGATCTTGAGGGGCCAAAAGCCGGTGAAGTATTAGTTGAGATCAAGGCAACGGGTATTTGTCACACGGATGCCTTTACCCTATCCGGCGATGACCCGGAGGGCGCTTTTCCCGCGATCTTAGGCCACGAAGGCGCGGGTATCGTCCAGGAAGTTGGTCCAGGCGTCAGATCTCTCAAACCCGGCGACCATGTGATTCCGCTCTATACACCGGAGTGTCGGGAATGTAAATTTTGTTTACATCCAAAAACCAATCTCTGTCAAGCCATTAGGACAACCCAGGGGCAAGGTCTGATGCCCGATGGCAGTAGCCGTTTCTCTTTTGATGGTAAACCGATATTGCACTATATGGGCTGTTCCACCTTCTCCAATTACACAGTATTGCCCGAAATCGCCTTGGCCAAAATTCGTGAAGACGCACCCTTCGATAAAGTTTGTTACATCGGATGCGGAGTGACCACAGGCGTCGGCGCCGTCGTCTTTGACGCTAAGGTCGAGCCTGGCGCCAATGTAGTGGTTTTCGGGCTGGGCGGGATCGGTCTGAATGTTATCCAGGGCGCCAGGCTTGCCGGGGCTGGCAAGATCATCGGGATCGATCTCAACGAATCTAAAACAGCACTAGCCAAACAGTTCGGCATGACCCACTTCATCAACCCCAAAAATGTAGAAAATATTGTTGATGCCATCATCCAGTTGACCGACGGCGGCGCAGACTACAGTTTTGAGTGTATCGGCAACGTCCACACCATGCGTCAAGCGTTGGAATGTTGCCACAAAGGCTGGGGAGAATCCTACATCATTGGTGTCGCCGGGGCCGGACAGGAAATCTCAACGAGGCCATTCCAGTTAGTGACAGGCCGCGTTTGGCGAGGCACTGCCTTTGGCGGCGCGCGAGGACGCACCGATGTTCCCAAAATCGTCGACTGGTATATGGATAAAAAAATCAACATCGACGACCTTATCACCCATACCATGCCTCTCGAGGAAATTAACACTGCCTTTGATTTGATGCATGAAGGGAAAAGTATCCGCTCGGTTGTGCTGTATTAAGGAGATCCTGACTCATCAACAATGAGCCAAACTTTAGATTTTATCTGCGTGCTCCGCACTATTCGGTGCCAATTCTTTAGGCAGTTTCATCCTACCCAAAGGGTGAACCAACGCGGTCATCATTGAGTAAACACCATGGAAAAAATGAGCGAGAACAAATGTTTTGGCGGTAAACAGTTGCGTTTTATTCATGCCTCCGCCAGTTTGAGCTGTGATATGCATTTTTCACTCTATCTTCCACCTCAAGCGGAAAGCACGTCGGTGCCCTTGCTCTACTGGTTATCGGGGCTGACCTGTACCGACGAAAATTTCATCACCAAGGCGGGGGCGCAAAGATATGCAGCAGAGGCAGGTCTCGCGATACTAGCGCCGGACACCAGTCCACGTGGAAAGGATATACCCGATGCCCCGGATACCGCTTATGACCTGGGCCTCGGGGCTGGTTTTTATTTGAATGCCACACAAACACCCTGGGTAACACATTACCAAATGTATGACTATATCGTGGAGGAATTACCCCGTCTTATTCATTCCCGATTTCCGGTTGATCACAACCGCGTAGGAATATCAGGCCATTCCATGGGGGGGCATGGGGCCCTAACCATTGCCTTGAAAAACCCCAAGCGCTTCCACTCAGCGAGTGCGTTCGCCCCCATTTGTGCACCGATGCATTGTCCCTGGGGACAAAAAGCCTTAAAAAACTATCTCGGTGACGACCCTGAAAGCTGGAAAACCTATGACACCTGCGAACTGATAAAAGAGGCAAAAGAAAAACTGCCTATTCTAGTGGATCAAGGAGAATCCGACCCTTTCCTGAAAGAACAGCTCAAGACAGAAAGACTGATATCCGCCAGCACTGATGCTGAATTCCCGATCACTATCCGCATGCAACCGGGATACGATCACAGCTATTTTTTTATATCATCCTTTATCGGCGAACACATACAATTCCATCAAAGTCATTTAGTGAGCGGATAACAACCAATTTGTGTTCCTGGGCCTTGATCACCATCTATTCACCGCATGCAAGTTAACTTTGCTTATCCCGATAATCAGAAGAACATCTATCCTTAAACTTTCAAAACAGGTTATTCATGGGTTACCGCCTTCCACCCCGGATGATCAAAATAATCCGGATACCGTTGCAAAACCTTAACAATCTGAGGCAGGCCTTGATTTGACAATGGCTCTTTAGAAAGCGCTTCCGCACCGGTTAATAACTCTCCGATCAAAACATGCAGTACCGCATCTGCCTGTGGCTCCAGTTGGCAATTGGCAACCAGATACTCAACTTGACCATTGATCTGTGCTGCCAGTTTTTTAGCCTCTGTTTGAGTAAGACTGGCATGATGGAAGGCATTTGCTGCATTCATCACCGAATCGTAAATATTTTGCATACCCTGACGTAAGGCCACATCGGTTTGCCATTTATTGCCTTGATTCAGTTTCAAAGCGGAACCAGTGAGTTCATTATGGCCGTGGTTATGCTGATGTTCTTCATTTTTACTGGTTTGTGCATTCAGCGGCGCATTGACCAGCAACAAGAAACAAAGGGTGGAAAAGACGGTGATTACTATTTGATTGTGTTTCATTAACTGATTCTCCTATTTTCAATAAATTTTGTGGGGTAACGGAACGCGATATATGGCCGAAGACTTGCCTGTTCAGGCCCAATCCAATAACCGCTGTTCTCCTTCCAAGGTTTGGATGTCAGTAATATCCTGCGACATTTCAAGTACGCCCCGGTAGTTCTTTTCTTCATCGCGCACTGCAAAATAGCGGATCACCACAAAACGGCCTCTGATTTTGATCCGAAAATCGGCCACATCGCGCGTGCCCTTCTTAAATTCTTCAACAATTCTCAACACGGTATCAACCGATTTTGGCGGATGACAAAGATGCACTTCTCGACCGATAATTCCTGCACTCCGCGGAAACAGTCGCTCCTGGCCACGGTTGTAAAACAGCACCTTATCGTTTTCATCGACATAGGTGATGTCCAGCGGTAAGGTTTTAAAAATCAGGTTAACCTGTTCCGGCGTCATATATCCTTCGTCAAAATGGAACATACCGGTCGTATCGAAGGGTAATTTTTTCTTACGTTTAACCTGTGATGGATGCACGTATTGCTCCGCTGACGCAGACTCCACACTCTCTAATACATTATCATCGATCACTTCATCGTGAATAACCGGAAAAGGCGCGGGTTCAGTAGCCAGCATCCAACCTATTTCCCGATCCCCCGAGCGCATATCCAGCCAGTCTTCTTCATCCAGCAATTCCATCGCCCTTGGTAATAGGCGCTGCTCTTCAATTTGCATCATTCTTTCCAATTCGCCGAAAAGATAAGGCGCTTTTTGCTCCGCCAAAGTAGCATCACCCTGCTCAACCGCTTGACGCACCTCCTTGAGTATCGCCCGATTTTCATCATGGAAAGCCCACATATTTTTGCTGGGAGAATCCCAACCATGCTTTTCCAGACAGGGAAAGAGTTGATTTTCCTTGCGTTGATAATGCAGTTCCACCTTGCCTATCTCCTTAAACAAGGTTGCAAACTCTTCTAACTGCTGTGTTGGTTTGAACTGCCAGATCTCCTTTATCAAGGATCTCAAGAGTATGTTTTCTTCGAGGTACACACGGACAGGATGCCCCATTGGATATTGATTGAGTCTTCCTGCCGCTATTTTGTCTTGCACTACATTGTCGAAAAAATCGATGACCGCCTCGCAACTGCGAAAACGACTACCTTGAGCATCCAGCTCCGTAAACAACTTCACCAGTTCATCATGGCCAATACTGTCACAGTCTTGCTCAAGCTGTTTCATCAATGCCGAGGGTGTATCACCCTCGCACAGGGACTCGATAACCTGCTTTAGGCTATTGATATGTGACTCAATCAGGAATTCGCTCAAAACAACCTCCGCTAACAACAGGAAATAACCAACTAATTTAGTCGGTTATTCTAATCTGTGTTTGGCCGTTAAGATTTGATGTAAATCAGAATTAAAGGGAAATATCGTTAGGTTCAGAAACAAAAGGCAATAAAGTCATGCCAATGGATAAAGTGGGATTACTTTCAACCGGTTATCGGAAATTTATAAATAATGAAGTAATTGGCCTTCGGTATGCATGGTTATTCAGATATGGGGTTGTTACACAGAATCCAACTTCACAAAGGATAGTTTAATGGAAAAAACTACTTTTTCTGATGTGCTGTTGTTAGCCCGTGCCTATCTTGCTAATCCCACTGATGACAACGAACGCACATTATATACCTGTATCGCTTTTTATTTTTCCGGAGTTCAACCATTACGCTTTCAAAAGGCACTATACCTGCTATTCAGGCTGCGACATTTTTTGTTCATTTGTGACAACCAGCGTAAGGCCAAAGTAAAATTTCGTGCTTTCGCCGCTCGGGAATGGGTTATCCAAATGACCCGGGCTTCATCAATACCCAGACCTGGAGGTTTAGGTACTCATCTATTTCAGAAAGAGCCTTTAAATCGTACAAAACCGTCTTCTACCATTATTCCATTTAAAGGCGGCGTGAGTCACCGCAAGAAGAAAACGCTCTGTTAAGACAGTATATTTAGTTCCATCTGTGACGAGATTCTTTACAATGACTAGCCTAGCTAAAACCAATAATTGTTAACTTGCTGATTATCATTATCTTTTTAATAACGGCTTGATTCTTGCGTATTAATTTTAAACCTAAAACAACTGTATAAAAAAGTTACTGAGCCTAAACTTTTGTGTTTTACTGGTCAGCTGGTAGAGACGTATATTAGCCGGTAAGTGGCAACAGGCTCGCTATAAAATAATGATTGTATCAGGAGGTTGAACATGCGATTTTTCAGAGTGACCCTTACGATGTTTGCTTCCCTTGGACTGTTGGCGCTGCCAACTCCATCAATTGCAGATCACACTTGGGGAAATTACCACTGGTCTATAACAAGTTCTCAGTTGTACCTGGATCTGGGTAATAACCTTGAAAATAATTGGGTTGAGTACCTTAACACCGCCACTTCAGACTGGGAAGTTTCACGGGTACTTGGATTGACTGTCGTTGAAGGATCAACCAATAGCAGGCGCTGTAAAGCCCAATCAGGGAATGTCCAAGTGTGTAATCTGGCCTATGGCAACAATGGTTGGCTAGGGATTGCTGGAATCTCTGTCAGTGGTGGACACATCACCGCTGGTTACGTCAAACTCAATGATACTTATTTTAATACCTCCTTCTATAATACTCCCGCCTGGAGACGGTTGGTAATGTGCCAGGAAATCGGCCATACCTTTGGTTTAGATCATCAAGACGAAACCTTTAATAACGCTAACCTGGGAACCTGTATGGACTACACAAACAATCCTGAAGGACCTTTAAGTAATGAGCACCCTGACACGCATGATTATGAGTTATTGGAAAATGTTATTTATAACCACACCCACTCAATCAGTGGGGGCGGTAATGATAGTGGCTGTAATCCCCGCAAGCCATTTTGTAATAACTCAGGGTTAAGCGCCGCAGAAGTTTTATCTCAAATCGACACAAACAAC
>JAIPFG010000172.1 GCA_021736745.1 Pseudomonadales bacterium | reverse complement strand
AATAGTCATGAAACATATGCCTGTTATGACAAAACTACGTTCTCTTTTATCGAACTCATCAGGGCGGTTATTACGAAGAACTGTAAACGGCGGCATCACGTGCCCTGCTCATTAACCTTTTTATGGGTTATAGTTCCGTATTTTTTTGGCTTTAGACGACAGATTCGTATAAAACTCCCACCGGAGAATCTTGAACCTTGAACCTTGAATCCCGCCAGCGGCGGGACCGACATCCATTCCTCGAACAATCCAACACAACCCCAAAACCGCCCAACCTCCTGTGCACCCCTGCAACCATTTCTGTGCAATTTCCCTCTTCAGCTAAGAAACTCGAATGCAGGCACCCTCCCCTTCCCGCCCGATATGGGCTTGATTTTTCATCTTAATTTTTGCTAAGAGAAGAAAATCTTCCTTCAGCGGCACGAAAATTGATTCCTCCTTCTGTTTTGCTCTTCACCCGCAGCATTCCAGCGGCTTCTAGCACCGCACCGTTGAAAGCGCTTCTCCACATCGAAAACCGGAGGCTATGGATGCGATTCCCCTCTGAATCAATTTCCTTCAAGGTGTCTCAAAATAACGGAAGCTATGATTATACCGATAGCAACATATCCTGCAAGAAAGCAGGGGAAACGCGCAGGCAACATATCCACGGCTACTTTTTTGACTTTAACTGTTTGCTTTAATTCAACAAAAAATGTATCAATAAAAACAGGGGCTAACGATTAATTTTTCGAATAGATTCTCATTTTGCCGAAACCAATCGAAAAACCGATAGCTTCATAATATATAATGTTAGCGCTCAAAAGGAAATCATGGCAACAAGCTATATAAGTGAACGAAGTGCAGAGTTGTCGTTAGTTCCTCAATTGAAAATGGAACTTGAAAACCATTTCGACTATGTCGCCCCTGTGTTTCCATGGCTTAATCGTGAAACCAGCAAGATTTCAAAAAAAATTCACAGTAATGATCGTTTCAAGATATTGGTTTTGTTTCCGCGTAGACCCAAAATAGATCCTAATGACTTTAAAAACATTTTCACAACAGTTAACGAGGATTTGGCTATTTTTAAAGACTTTGCAAAAGAGTATAATATCCCAGTAATAGCTGGATGCCCCATTGCGAGAAATTTCTGGGAATTATCGAAATGCACTAAGCATATTTGGATAGAAATTAATAAAGTAACAATCAACAAATATCTGAATCCGGTAATCAATACCGCAGGGAAAAAAGTTAGCGCAAGTCTGTCAATTTCACGCATTGTAAAATTGATTAACAAATCATCATCTTTTGACATAGAAGGTTTTTCGGAATTTTTACATGAATCAAAATACGTAATGCCAAGGTCATTTATATTCGGACCAAGGTATAAACCTACATATTTACTTATAAAAAATCGCTAACCAAGGTGTCAACCTGACCGGAAGAAGCGCTTTCGTTTCCACATTAGCACGGGGCCGGCAGGTTACACCAAACGTTATGGTGCAGCAGGAAGTGCAAAATGAAAAAACTTGTTGATATTGAAGAATTGAAGTTGAGTTGTAGGTCAGAGCAGTCTAAATCCTACATTTCAGAAGCAATTTCATGCTATGGGGCTGGAGCGTATAGCGCATCCATTGTTAGCACATGGATTGCAGTTGTTTTTGACCTTATAGATAAGATACACCAATTAGCATTAAATGGGAATGCCCCCGCAAAGGATCTTGAACAACGTCTCGAGAATTATCAAAAACAAATTGATCAAAATAATCCCCAAGGGGTCAAATCAGCGCTTGAGTTTGAGAGAGAAGTAATAGAATTATGCAACACTGAGTTGCAGTTCTTTGATCAACAACAAATGACTGATTTGAAGAGGCTTCGAGAAGATCGACATCGCTGTGCACATCCCTCATTTCAACAATATGGTTTGCCCTTTCGAGCAACTGCAGAACAAGCAAGAATGCATCTAAGAAATGCGATTGAATACGTACTGTCTCAGCCACCTGTGCAAGGCAAGTCTGCATTAGCTGAGATAAAGGCCCGAGTCGCTTCTGACTATTTCCCAAAAGAAATTGAAAAAGCCAAAGTTCAGCTTCAGGGTACGGGGCTAGAAAATCCGACTAATTCATTAATTAAGGCCTCTGCAGATCTTTTTATATTCTCTTTTGCCACAAAAGATGATCCACTATACAAAAAAACCCAAAGCATTGCAGCTCTGAATGCCTTGTTGGACATGCATCCAGCTGAGATTGAGAGTCGGGTAGCGGAAAATATTAGCAAGGTTATACTCGGCGTTGAGGACGTTGATTTAAAGTGGGCGGTAGGCCTTGTAATAGGAACAAAAATTGATTGGGGCTCGCTCCAAGAGGCTTGCCGAGATAGAATAATTATGTTTATACAAAATGCTCCGGCTCATCACGTTTTGCCGGCGATAAGTGGCCTTTCGGGAATAGAAGAACTCGCTGAATATATAAAAGATCGATTGAATTCCTTCGATGAGAAGGATCTTTCTCAGGCAATCGATTATAAAGGATTGCGTGCTTTCTCAAAAAATAAGGCAATAGAAATTTTATCCAATTCTTACAACTGGAACACCGTGAATTCGGTTTTCGAGGATCTTATTTTTCCCATTTTTGACCATCTCAACAAAGAGGATGTCATAAAAATAATTCGTTTGCCAAGGGATACCGGTGCGGATCTGTGTGGAGCACATGGCATGAGCATTTTTGTTTCAAAAGTTAGAGAGGCAGGTTTAATTGAGGAGCATGAGCTGGATAAAATGCTCGAAGAGCAAGGTTTTGACTACCTATTGGATCAATCGCCATAACCAAGCCATACACTCGGACGGGAATTTCGCTCCGCTTCATTCCCGCCGGTGATGGCTACGTTGGGCAATAGAGCGAAAGGAAGATGCTATCGAAGACTCACAACTCAGTCGACTGATTGCTGGACGGTTCGTGCGAGGCGTCGGATAGACAGTCGCCGCCAATACGGAAGTAGGTCTACGTCGTTTTCTTAGAACACAACGGAGGAATTACCATGAGCAAGACACTGAGCATTGATTTGGCTGACATCAAGGGGATTGTTGAGTCCGACTGGGACGACAAGGCAATAAGGCTCAAGATTGGCGAATTCGTCGTTCAGAAAGCTGCTGATGCGGACGACGAAATCGCCTCGCTTCTCGACGTCAAGTTTGTAAAGGAAGCGGACAAGGCATCTGATGAGTCGCGTGGGCTCCTCGCACGGTGCTGCCGAGGGCGCGTTTAGGAGATGCCCGCGAGCTTCAAGCCGTCCAAGTACATCGTACAGACTACTTCGTCTGACGGCCGGCATGCCCTCATTTTCAGCACTCGAACAGGAGCGCTCATCCAGGTTCCGCATTCACTGCGGGAGAAGCTGTTGTATTGCCTGACACCCTCTGGCGAGGACGGGGAATGGCAGCACACCAGATTGTTTCGTATGCTCGTTCACGGGGGTTTCGTCGTGAAGAGCTCACTGGATGAAGTCGAGGAGGTAAGACAGTGCTACCTCAGAAGGATCAGTGCCCCCCATCTGATTCTGTCCGTTATGCCGACTCTGGAGTGCAATATGGCATGCCCATATTGCTTCCAGACACGCCGTAGTGGCTGCATGGATGAGGCTGGTGCGGGAAGATTGGTCGCCTTCGTGGAGAGGCGCGTCAGGGACGGAACCAGTGTTTCCGTAGACTGGTACGGTGGCGAACCGCTCTTGCAGGCTGCGCTCATCCTTCGCCTGCAAGAGCGAATAGCAGCAGTCTGCAAACGCTGCAATGCCAACTGTGCCTTCTCGATGACGACCAACGGCGTTCTTCTCACCCCCGGTCTCTGTGACGCGTTGGTACGGGGAGGTGTCCGGTCTTTCCAAATCACGATAGATGGTCCCAAGGACATCCACGATACCCGCCGTTTCCTAGTAGGCGGCGGTAGAACGTTTGAAACGATCATCTCGAACGTCGCCTATGCTATCGCGCGCACGGCCGTCGATCTCCGCGTCAATATCGACCAGTACAATATTCAGCACATCGAGGCAATGCTCGATGATCTCTCTTCCACTCCAATCAGGAATGTGCGTAGCATCTCGTTCAAGGCCGTCGTTCTCAAAGGGGGCCGTAGCGAACAGGGAATGACATTTTCTATGCGGGAGTTTTCAGAGATTTCGAATCAACTCGGGAAGACTGCAGCCAATCTTGGTTTCTCCTCATACACTGAGCCACAAGATGTGCGCGAGTTCTGTTCAGTTGATCTTCCTGAGCAATGGATCATTGATCCCGCTTTGAATGTCTTCAAATGTGCAGATTCATTCGACGTGGCGAGTGAATCTGTTGGACGCATACAAACCGATGGTACTATGCGGCTGAACCAAGCTGTAAAATTGTGGCGGAACAAACCTATCTTCGACGACCCGAAGTGCCGCGAGTGTGTGTACTTGCCTCAGTGTATGGGAGGGTGTTCCCTGAAGAAACTCGTACACAGGAAGGACTGGTGCCCAGAAGAGCGTTTTGCTTTGCCCGCCTATGTTCAGCGCTTGTATGAAGGAGAAAGGACGAGGGGTGGTTCTAATGCGGCGAACGGTGAGTAGGATCAAGCCCAACAAGCCCCTTGCACACTGACGGGAATTCCGCTGCGCTCCATTCCCGCAGGTGAAGGGCACGTTCGAGAAAATACTGCGCGGAAAAGGTTCAAGAAAAGCGACGATACACTTTTTTGCGATAGCCGATTTTTAAGATGAGAATCACGCCGCGAAAAATGCGATTGGAAAGTGAATTGGGGTCGGACCACGGCAAGTCCATGACATAACAATTAATCTATTTAAAAAAGGGTCCGAAAATAGCCCTATAACGCGTTTTTCAGGGTTAAAAACGGGCATATAGGAATTCACCCGGAATTGGAGTCCCTCCATGGCCAGAGCCAGTCGCCACTTCATTCCAGGCTTCATTTGGCACAAGGAAACGACCATTGGCCGGCGGAATGGAATTGCGGGAACCGGTGGTTGCCTATAATGAGTTTTTTGACCCCGAAAAGAAGGATATAGAGCCGAAAAACTGCCGTTTTTAGCCAGCATTTGATATTATTTTAAGCATTTGCAATGGTCCGACCCCGGGATACGGTCCAAGTGATTGAGGAGCGAGTGGGTGCACTTGCCAGGTCGGTTTATACACGATCATCTATTTCAACTCACGTCGGTACTACTAAACAAGAAGTGCAGCAAGTTAAAGCCTACGTTGATGTTGTTCTCAGTGAATTATTGGAAATAGCTTAAGCAGAATGCGAGCGTATTTCTTGACCACGGCCTGCTGCGGACTCGGTTCCCTCGCCGCAGAGGCCAGGCGTTCGACCACGAGACCCAAAAAAGGAGGAAAGGTGATGAAACCACGAATGGCTGTGATCGTATGTCTCCTGTTTTTTGGTATTATTGGCTACATCACAGCGGCAGTCGCCGGTGATGTTAAACAAGGCGATAAGGTCACCATAGTTACACCGGGAACCATGGCTCGACTGTGTCCCTATCCAAACTGCGGCCAGGATCAGCACATCACGCGCATTCCGAAAGGTATGTCTTTGAAAGTTGAAGGCATAAATGAGGTTAAGGCCGGTATGATGAC
This sequence comes from Pseudomonadales bacterium, assembly GCA_021736745.1. GTDB lineage: Bacteria > Pseudomonadota > Gammaproteobacteria > Pseudomonadales > IMCC2047 > JAJFKB01. Next base: position 1,348 of record JAIPFG010000172.1, on the reverse strand, counting down.
TGTGACATGGTTCGAAGTGACTTATAAAAAGAAGAGGGGCTGGATCAGCATCTACGACACTGACAAACAATAGGAGCACTAGGGAACAGCAGATCGAACCTTTAAGGATTGATCCGACTTGAAAGATGTTCAAGAAGCCCGATTTTCAATAAGGGGATTGATTCGATTCGATGAAGAAACTAGTCGGGGGGACTGTTGTAATTTCGGTTTTTCAGAGGCACATAGAAGTGAAGATGTGTGGTTTTCATTCGATTCCGGTCGTTCATTTTACCACCAAAAGAGCACGATAGCGTACTTTTCGCGCACCAGCCCAGGCCCGGTTTGCAGATCGCAGACAGGCTCCAAGAAATTGAAATTACACTATCGGTTCAATCACCCGTAATCTGAGCGATTCATTTTAAATGCGAAGATCAAGGTTTTCAGTTCCAAGACGGCGCCGCAGATCGAGCAATACGGCACGAATCTTTCCGGCGTCGGCGGCGTTTCGGCACAGTCGGTGAAAAAGCCGTAGCTGAGTTCTATCAAGGCCCTGCACCGATTAAGATCCACCGATGACGAATGGCTCAAAAATCCGTAGTAGCGAACCTTCATGAACCCCGATGGAAGAACGTGCTGAAGAAATCGGCGGATAAATTCCATGACGTCGAACGTGGTTTTTCTCCATCTTCGGCTGTCCTTCTTTTTGTATCGAATGGTGACTTTGCCGCCTTTACAGGCGACGATTCTCGAATCGGATATGGCGACTTTAAAGACGTACGGGGCCAGGTAGCGGATGGTCTTTTCGGCAGATCCGACCGGCTGGCAATTGACGTTGAACGAAAGCTTCCAGATGGAGGGGTCGACTGCTGAGCAAAGCCCCATCTGATAGAAGGCATCTTTCAATTTGGCTCTGAAGATGACCGACATCGCCTTTACCGGGGCAAAATACTCGATGCCTGAAGAATGCCACCGGCCGTCTGATTTGGACAATGCCCCGCCGACGACTACGTAGTGAATGTGGGGATGATACTGGAGTTGTCTTCCCCAGGTATGCAGCACTCCGAAGAATCCGGGCAGGTCTCCACCGACGAACCGGGGATCGGCTGCGATTTTTTTGAGCGTCTGAGAGGAGGCTTCGAAAAAGGCCGAGTAGGCTTTTTGCTGCAGCGTGCGAAAAACCGGCCGCAGTTGCTGGGGCACGGTAAAGGTGATCATAAAGTGGTGGCCGGGCATTTGGCGCTCAAGCTGGCGGTTGAGCCAGTGTTTGGATTTTTGATGTTGGCAGGCCGAACAATGGCGATTGCCGCAGGAGCGGAACACGATATGGGTTTTACCGCAGCCCGTGCAGCCGAACACGGCAAGGCCGCTT
>JAIPFG010000171.1 GCA_021736745.1 Pseudomonadales bacterium | reverse complement strand
GACTACCCACTGGTCAGCAGCGGATTTATTGGCCAAGCTATATCCTAAGATCAGAGTGCAAGGCAATGCTATTTACGTCAGGGATGGTTTTGTCTCGACCAGTGCCGGTGTTACCGCGGGCATTGATTTGGCGTTGGCGCTGGTAGAGGAGGATTACGGCGCGGAGTTAGCGATAGAAATTGCACGTTGGTTAGTCATCTACCGGCGCAGGCCGGGTGGCCAAGCTCAGTTTAGTGCTCCGTTGGAATTACAAAAAAGGGCAGGGGAGCGATTCAGTAATCTGCATAATTGGTTGTTAGAACATTTGGATCAACCGTTGGATGTTGAAGATATGGCAGCGCAGGTTGGCATGAGTCCGCGTAATTTTTCGAGGGTATTCAGTAAACTGACGGGCATAACGCCCGGTAAATATCTTGAGTCGATGCGCCTTGAGTGTGCCAGAGAATTATTGGAAAGCGGGAAATCCGCGATTAGTCGGGTTGCAGAACTGAGTGGTTTTGGCCGAGAGGAACGTATGCGGCGCACTTTTTTGCGTGAATTGGGGGTTACCCCGGGGTTATATCAGAGCCATTTTAGCCATTAAATTGATGAGCAGGAGAAGAAGATGAGCTACACCTACGGCATTTTTATTTACGATAAAGTGGCGGCGCTCGATTTTGTCGGCCCCAGTGAGACCTTTACCGTGTCGAACTACCTTAAAGGTGAAGGACGGGTCGTTACTATTGCGGCAAGCGCAGAACCGATAACCTGCCTTTCCGGCATGCGTGTGATTCCGGATTATACGTTTGATGATGCGCCGGCGGTTGATGTGGTGTTAGTGCCTGGAACGGAAGGTATTCATGAATTACTGGCCATGGATAATGCTATTGCGTGGGTCAAGTCAAAGGCGGAGCAGGTTAAATACATGACGGCTGTTTGCACTGGCGCTCTATTATTGCAGAAAGCGGGATTGCTGGCCAACCGCAAGGCAACAACGCACTGGATGCTTGTTGAAGAATTAGCCAAGGATTCCAGCGTGGAATTGATGTCGGACATGCGCTATGTTCGCGACGGGAATATCATCACTTCGCAAGGTATTTCAGCGGGTATTGATATGTCACTTTGGTTAGTCGGTCAATTGCATTCCCCAGCCCATGCAAGAGAAGTGAGGAAAATTCTTCAGTATGATCCTGCGCCGCCCTATACCGCCGAAGTATAGTTTTTCAACGCCGAAATTTACCTTTATCTTAATGGCTGAATGGATTAGTGTATTCACTAACTAATCTCGGAAACAGCGATGAAGAAGATAAAAAACGAAGCGGCGTTATTTAAAGAAGCGATTCGCGTCGGGACGGTATATTTGCAAAAAAGAGGGGTGGATCAGTTTGACGCCACAGACGATATCAGTTTTAAGGCGAAAGCGATTTATACCCTATTGGTCTTGGACAAGTTAATTCAACCTCTGCCTAAAGATCAGGAGGATAGTGCAAATATTAGGCATAAACTAGCGATTTGGCTTTCAAAGCGCCTACCTGAAGATCATGCCCTGCTACGTTAACAACGGTTAGCTTGAGCGAACCTAGGCGGATTGGTTGAGGAATCCCTGATTAACAAAATGATTCCGCTATTACAGGAGATACGCGCCTGCAAACTTTGTGAAGTGGATTTGCCACTGGGCGCAAATCCGGTATTAGACTTTACGCCAAAGGCAAAGCTATTAGTAGTCGGTCAGGCCCCTGGTACTCGGGTGCATGCAACGGGGATTCCCTGGAATGACCCCAGCGGTGATCGATTGCGTGAGTGGATGGGTTTGGACAAGCCAAGCTTTTATGACGCCACAAAAATTGCCATTGTTCCTATGGGCTTCTGTTATCCGGGTAAAGGTAAATCGGGCGATCTCCCGCCGAGACCCGAATGTGCAAAAATGTGGCGTGAAAAAATCCATACGAGTCTGCCGGAAATCGCGTTGACGTTATTAATTGGTCAGTATGCCCAGCAGTATTATCTCGGTCAGGATCAGCTCACGCTCACCCAGCGGGTTGCCCAGTGGCGTGACTATTTACCGAAGTATCTACCGCTTCCACACCCTTCACCACGTAATAATATTTGGCTGCGCAAGAACCCTTGGTTTGATGAGGTTGTTTTAACATTGAAACAGCAGGTGGCAAGAGTTCTTTCTTAATCCGAGGCTTCTTTATTAGGCTGATAACGGTTCAGCTTATATTCATCATCGCTGGGTTAACCTTCCTTCACTGATCAACTGGAGGAACTTAAGATGAAAACAGCAAAATTGATTTTTTTACCGATGTTGGCTATTTGTTTCAGTAGCTCGGCAATAGCCGATGGCTTTACCAGTAAACATCGACAGTTTAGCGACAGCCATTACGCGGATTATCGAGGGGCTCACGACAATCAGCGTAGCTATCAACATTATCGTACAGATCATCACCGACACCCTGGGTTTAAGCATCGCCACCATGATCGTGGTGACCGATACAAAAAGAACCGGCGGTACCGTCGGGATCATCAGCGTGATTATTTCGGATTTAGTTATTTTGGTTATTATGATCAACCGGGATATTCCTTAGGTTATCAATATGGACATCGACCAAAACACCGACACCATTCAAATTGTCGCCACTGAGGCGGGTTTTACGCTGACGTAGTCTGATAAAATCAGGCATAATAAAGGGCTTATGCGATTCGTTCAGGTGAGAGTTATGTCGGTTAAAGATGTTATCGAAACAAAACTAAAAGAGGCCTTTCAGCCTAGCCATCTACAGGTGATTAACGAGAGTTTTCGCCACAGTGTGCCGCCGGGATCAGAGTCCCATTTTAAAGTGACGCTGGTGTCGGCGGATTTTCTGGGCAGTACGGCCGTCAAGCGCCATCAGATGGTCTATCAATTATTGGCCGATGAGCTTAAAAATGGTATTCATGCGCTGGCGCTACACCTTTATACGGATGCCGAATGGCGGGAAAAAGGAGCTGTTGAACCGGAGTCACCTGCTTGTCGAGGCGGTTCCAAGTAGTAACCTCCCTTTCACCCTACAGCCGATTTTGCCCAGGGTATAGTACCCTGGGGATTTTTGCTGTTGATGTGTAATAGTTGAGCTTCAAAAAGTCCATGAGTTATCCCGATGCCTGATTATCAAATTGCCGCGCTCTATAAATTCGCCACTTTGGATGATTTTAAAGAGATGCGCGAACCGCTATTACAATTTTGTCTTGAGCATGGAATAACAGGTACGCTATTGCTGGCCCGTGAAGGAATTAACGGGACCATAGCTGGCACGAAGTCGGGTATTGATGCAGCGCTTAATTTCCTACGGTTGGATCACCGTTTGGCTGATATCGATTGTAAACAATCAAGTAGTGACATCAACCCATTTTACCGAATGAAGGTAAAGCTGAAGAAGGAGATTGTGACGCTTGGTGTGGATGGGGTTGACCCAAATTGTCAGGTCGGTGCCTATGTGCAGCCCAAGGATTGGAATCAATTGATCAGTGATCCTGAGGTGGTGTTGATTGATACGCGTAATGATTATGAGGTGGCTATTGGCGCCTTTGCCGGTGCGTTGAATCCGGACACAGAAACGTTCAGGGATTTTCCCCAGTATGTGCAAGCTAATCTGGACCCCAAAAGACATAAAAAAGTCGCCATGTATTGCACTGGAGGTATTCGTTGTGAAAAGGCCAGCGCCTTTATGCTGGAACAAGGTTTCGCCGAGGTTTACCACCTTCAGGGAGGGATTCTTAAATACTTGGAAGAAATTCCTGCGCAGGAAAGTCTTTGGCAAGGAGAGTGCTTTGTGTTTGATCGCAGAGTGGCGGTGAATCATCAATTGGAGCCAGGCAGTTATGAGATGTGTTATGCCTGCCGCCGCCCCTTGTCGGAACAGGATAAGACCTCTACACATTATCAGGAGGGTGTGTCTTGCCCTCGTTGCATTGATGAATATACTGACGCAGACAGAACGCGATTTGCACAACGCCAAAAGCAGATTGAACTGGCTAAGCAGCGAGCAGGCTCACATATCGGTATTTCCGATGAAGAAATCAACCAGTCCAAAGCCGATAAGCAGAGGAGAAAAAGGCTATTGAAGCAACGCACGAGTGCTGAGTGATGGATTTACCGTTAGATAAACCAACCTCTTCAGGTGACAGGGAAGCGCCTCTGTCGAGAACAGACGACTTAGCTAACTGTTATTTTTAAAGGGTAGCATCTGCGACGCGTGAACCATATATTCGTCCACTCCGTCCTTTTCGCGTTTGAGGAAATCTTCAATAGCTGCCCTGAATCCAGAGTGTGCGACCCAGTGTAGTGACCGGGTCGTGGTGGGTTCAAACCCGCGAGAAATTTTGTGCTCTCCCTGTGCTCCCGGATCGAATTTCTGAATACCTTGCTCAATACAGTATTCAATACCTTGATAATAGCAAGCCTCGAAATGCAGGCACTCATATTCATCCAGGCAACCCCAGTAACGGCCATAGAGGGTGTCGCAGCTCTTCAAACAGAGCGCGCCTGCGATAGGTTGATTCTCACGATAGGCTAATACCAACAACAATTGTTCCGGCATGTTGGTCAAGAGAGTTGTAAAGAAGTCCAGATTTAGATAACCCTGCTGACCACGTTTGTAATAGGTGGCCTGATAGAATTCATAGAAGGTTTTTAATTGTTGCTCGGTGACCTCTGCGCCAGGCAGTCGGACGATGTGAATTTTCTGTTCTGCAACCAGACGCCGCTCCCGCTTGATATTCTTACGCTTGCGTGAGCTCAGCCGTGCCAGAAAATCGTTAAAATCACTATATTGACGATTAAACCAATGATATTGGCAGCCAATCCGCGCCGCTAACTGACATTGAGATAATGAGTCGAATTCGTTTTTCTGGGGGAACAAAAGGTGCCAGGAGGAATAACCCTTTTCCTCCACCTGCTGTTTGATAGCTTCAACGATGCGGCGTGTAATGTACTGGCGATCCTGCCCGGGCGCAATGCATAAACGTGAGCCGGTAGCGGGGGTAAAGGGTATGGCGGTCAATAGCTTAGGGTAGTATTGAACACCATGGCGATGATAGGCCTCCGCCCAAGCCCAATCAAACACATATTCCCCGTAGGAGTGAGTTTTTACGTAGAGTGGCATCAATGCCATCAATTGGTCGTCGATATAAACGAGTAGGTGTTGAGGTTGCCAGCCGGTTTCGGCTGCTACACAGCCAGAGGTTTCCAGGGCGGCTAAGAATTCATAGCGTAAAAAGGGGTAGTCGAGACCTGTCAGCCGATTCCAGTTATCGCTATTTATCTGATCAAGACCAGATAAAAACTTGATTTTGAATTTCGTTCTATCGCTCTTGGTATTCATGAGTGGGTGATGGTACATTGCTCTGAAATCTGAAGAAATAGTTTTTCAGAAGATATTCAGAGGGAGGTGTTCATTATGTTTGAAGTCGCGCCACAGTTGCTGCAAGACGCTATAGTTTTGGGCGATTTTCCCTTATGCCGGTTGTTACTCTGCAAAGACAGCAACTACCCTTGGTTTATCCTGGTGCCTCGGCGGGAAGAGGTAAGGGAAATATTCCAGCTTTCGGAGGATGATCAAAAACAGTTAATTTGGGAATCCAGTTATTTATCAAGTCAATTGGATCATGGGTTTAACGCTGACAAGATGAATGTCGCGGCCTTAGGTAATCAGGTTCCCCAGTTGCACCTCCACCATATTGTTCGGTATGAAAATGACTTGGCTTGGCCTGGACCGGTTTGGGGTAAAGTACCCGCGATGCCCTATACCGAATCGGAGTTGGCGAACATGAAGGATCGCGTGAATATGCTGCTGACTGAACAGTTTCGGCCTAAGCCCTAATGTATATGAGATGGATTTTTAATGCACGCTCCTCCCGTTAACCTAAGGGTAAGCTAGCCAAAGGCCATGGAGACCTCTTCCAAAAAAGTGATCTATGCGGCTTTGGCGGGTAATACGCTGATCGCTATTACCAAGTTTATCGCCGCCACGATAACGGGCAGTTCGGCAATGATGTCAGAAGGAATTCATTCACTGGTCGACACCGGCAATCAGGGGCTATTACTCTATGGGCTCAAACGTGCCAAGCAGCCAGCTGATGAACAATTTCCCTTTGGCTATGGTAAAGAAATTTACTTTTGGAGTTTTGTTGTTGCCTTGCTTATTTTTGCGTTGGGCGCTGGTATTTCAATTTATGAGGGTGTGCACCATATTTTCCATCCGGAGCCGATTAAGAATGTGTTAATTAACTATATTGTGCTCGGGTTGGCGATGTTTTTTGAAGGTATCGCCCTGTTTTTCGCTTTAAAGGAATTCAAGAAGACCAAAGGAAACCGAAGTTTTATTGGTGCAATCCGAGGGGGGAAAGACCCAACCCTATTTGTGGTGTTGTTCGAAGATTCCGCAGCGATGCTGGGCTTAATGGTGGCTTTTATCGGTGTGTGGTTAACCCAGGTCACCGGTGTTCTTTATTTTGACGGTATTGCCTCGGTTATTATTGGTTTGATTCTGGCGGGTGTCGCTATTTGGTTGGCTTATGAAACCAAAGGGCTACTGATCGGTGAAAGTGCGAGAAATGAAGTGGTATCAGGTATTCGGAAACTCGTCAGTGATTATGAAGAAATTGAGAGCGTCAATGAGGTATTGACGATGCACATGGGGCCGGAATATATCTTGGTCAATATTAGCGTGGATTACTCTAATGATATTCCAGTGGGTCGGGCCGAAGTATTAAGCGCTGAACTGAATAAGGCGATAAAACAGCAGTTTCCCAGGGTACGCCGGGTATTTATTGATGCGAGATCATTAACGTAGGAGACATGAATCACGTGGAAAAGATACAAGCACAAATAACACCTTTATTAGGGTATCTGAGTGACAATCCCATCCTTCAGGCATTATTGATTTTTCTCTTAAGCGGTATCGTTGCCTGGATTCTCGATCGCATCGTGATGGCGTCTTTG
>JAIPFG010000170.1 GCA_021736745.1 Pseudomonadales bacterium | reverse complement strand
AACTTAGAAAGAGGTCTGATTTAAAAGAAAAAACCCCGCAGTTAGCGGGGTTTTTAGGTTTTACTAGGTGACGGGCAATATTACATCATACCGCCCATACCACCCATGCCACCCATGCCACCCATGCCGCTCATATCGGGCATAGCTGACTTGTCTTCCGGTGCATCTGTAACCATACACTCCGTGGTAATCATTAATCCGGCAACCGAAGCGGCATTTTGTAATGCAGTTCGAGTCACTTTAGCCGGGTCAAGAATACCCATTTCCAGCATGCTTCCATATTCACCGGTTCCGGCGTTATAGCCAAAATCGTCTGTTCCGGCTTTTACCTTATCCAGTACAACAGAGGCTTCCTCACCGGCATTGGTTACGATTTGGCGTAGTGGCGATTCCATGGCCCGACGAGCTATGTGAACACCCACAGTTTGATCGTCATTGTCGCCCTTCAAGCCTTCAATTGCCTGGAGAACACGTACCAGTGCGACACCACCACCTGCAACTACACCTTCTTCTACCGCAGCGCGAGTTGAATGCAGCGCGTCTTCAACACGTGCTTTTTTCTCTTTCATCTCAATTTCAGTGGTCGCACCGACTTTAATCACCGCGACACCACCAGCCAATTTAGCGACACGCTCCTGCAGTTTTTCACGATCATAGTCTGAAGATGTCTCTTCAATTTGCTGACGGATCTGGCCGACACGCGCCTCAATATCAGCCGCTTGGCCAGCACCATCAATGATAGTGGTATTTTCTTTATTAATACTGATGCGCTTAGCAGAACCCAAGTCTTCCAAAGTAGCGCCTTCCAAACTGAGGCCAACTTCCTCGGAAATCACTGTACCACCAGTTAACACAGCAATATCTTGCAACATTGCTTTACGGCGATCACCAAATCCCGGTGCTTTAACAGCGGCCACTTTCATAATTCCGCGCATGTTGTTTACAACCAAGGTTGCTAATGCTTCACCCTCAACATCTTCAGCGATCACTAATAAAGGCTTACCGGATTTAGCAACAGACTCCAGTAATGGCAACATTTCACGAATATTGGATATTTTCTTATCCACTAACAGGATATAAGGCGCTTCCAGCTCAACACCCATCGTTTCCTGACTATTAATAAAGTAGGGCGAAAGGTAGCCACGATCAAACTGCATACCTTCAACTACGTCCAGTTCATTTTCAAGGCCACTGCCTTCTTCTACCGTAATAACACCTTCTTTACCGACCTTTTCCATCGCTTCAGCAATAATATCACCCACAGCAGAATCGCTATTAGCGGAGATAGTACCCACCTGAGCAATCGCTTTGCTATCGGTACAAGGTTTAGACATTTCCTGCAAATGTTTAACCGCAGCTATCACGGCTTTATCAATGCCTCGCTTAAGATCCATCGGATTCATTCCGGCGGCTACCGCTTTTAAACCTTCAGCCATAATCGACTGAGCCAAAACGGTTGCAGTTGTCGTACCATCGCCAGCAATATCAGAGGTTTGGGAAGCCACTTCCTTAACCATCTGGGCACCCATATTTTCAAACTTGTCCTTTAATTCAATTTCTTTGGCGACGGATACGCCATCTTTGGTCACAGTAGGCGCGCCGAAAGATTTATCCAGCACAACGTTGCGACCCTTTGGACCTAATGTTGTTTTTACCGCATCCGCAAGGATGTTTACGCCAGCGACCAACTTTTTGCGTGCTGAATCGCCAAACAATACGTCTTTAGCAGCCATTTTTCTTTCCTTTAAATAAAATTTTAATCAACAAAAAATACGAAAAGATTAACCTTCAATAACGCCGTATATTTCGCTTTCGCTCAAAATCAGCAGTTCTTCGCCGTCTACCTTAATAGTGTTACTCCCGGCGTATTTACCGAAAATCACTTTATCACCGACTTTAACCGCTAAAGGGCGGACATCACCGTTATCGAGGACTCTACCTTCACCTATCGCGACTACTGATCCCTGATTGGGCTTTTCTGTAGCGGAACCAGGTAATACGATACCACCAGCTGTGGTGGTCTCTTCTTCCTCCCGACGAACAACGATCCGGTCGTATAAAGGACGAATTTTCATTGTACACACTCTCCTGACATGAATTGAAAACAGTTTTTAAGGCCTGATAGCCATTATGTTTAGACACAGACCAGTTATTGAGCTCAACTAGCAAACAACCCGAATTGACAGATCATAAAACCACCTGAGTCTCAAGGCTGTGCAGCATAAATGGGGGTAGTTAATAGGAATTCAACACCTGGGCATAAAGATTTTTTATTTTTTTTCTACTTCAGAAAAAACGCATAAACTTAAGCCGTACTGAGGTGGTTATTTGAGGTGGTCGTTCTTATCCTTATCCGCCTCAAACTCCCCTTCAATAATATCATCAGTTCGAAAATTTTCCCGCCTCATTTGTGTGTGCATGGAAAATGCCGAACTCATACTGACTTGCTTAGCGACATGCTTTACCAACCATTGACGCGTCACTGGTATTAAACAAGCGAACCCAATAAAATCTGTAATGAAACCCGGGGTCACTAAAAGGGCGCCCCCTACGGCCAAGCAAATTCCCTCCATCATTTCCTGTAAAGGCAAAGTCCCGCTGTCAATGCGCTCTCTCGCCCGAAACAGGGTTGATAACCCCTGCTGTCGTAGCATGAGACTTCCAATCAAGGCAGTCAACACAACCAAAGCAGCCGTATTTAAGGTACCAATTCTGCTGCCCACCTCAATCAATAGCATGATTTCAGCGATGGGTAGTACTACAAAGAGTATAAAAAGTAGTTTCATTTGCCTTCCATATTAACAAATCAATTCTATAAATCATGCTGTTTGCCTATCTAGAAATTTGTACAAACAGTGAAATTAGCCAATTTTCATAGCCATTATTATGTGCCGCGAAAAAACAATAAACTAATTTGCAAACTTATCTTGATAATCACAGCAAAAAAGATAGTAATTTTTGCCCTGACTCAAATATTCAATTTCCCCACAGATAAAAATATTTTAACATATTGTTTTTATTGCTTTTTATATATTTTTTTCCTCGAGAAAAATAATTAAAATTTTTCAAAAATTAAGCTGCCGTTTGTAAAAACCTTGCTTATTTTTAAAAATAAATAGGAAATTCATCCCAGTTACTACATAATCAGGGCTGTTTTTCCGCGACGCAACAATAATATTTTGCGAATGCAACATCAAAATTCGCTAGTGGTCAAACAACGTCCGAAACCGAATTTGGGGAGAAATTTATGAATCTGAATAACAAGGTTATCGTTATCACTGGAGGGGGGCAAGGTTTAGGGCGAGGAATGGCAATCTCTTTAGCCGAAAAAGGCGCCAAACTCGCACTTATAGACCTGAGCCAGGATAATCTCGATGAAACAGCGCAACTCTGCCGTGAGGCAGGTAGCGAGGCAAAAGGCTACACTGCAAACGTTGCTAATCAGGATGATGTTATAGCGGCTTTCAACCAAATTATGGATGATTTCGGTGAGATACATGGCTTAATTAACAACGCCGGCATTACCCGGGACGCTTTGTTAGTGAAGGTTGACAAAGAAGGTAATGTTAGACGCGGCATGGACCTCAGCCAATGGCAGAGTGTTATTGATGTTAACCTCACAGGGGTGTTCCTCTGTGGCCAGGAAGCCGCCATTCGCATGATTGAAAAGGGCACAAAAGGCCTGATCATCAATATTTGCAGTATATCCCGTGCAGGTAACATGGGCCAAAGTAACTACTCTGCAGCCAAATCCGGTGTCGCCTCTATGACCGTCACCTGGGCAAAAGAATTAGCTCGCTATGGTATTCGCGTTGCCGGTATCGCTCCGGGCTTCACTAAAACAGAAATGACAGAATCCATGAAACCTGAAGCTCTTGAGAAGCTGGTTGCTATGATTCCGCTACGCCGTATGGGTGATCCGGATGAAATCGCACACTCAGCCATTTATCTCTTTGAAAATGATTTCTATACCGGTCGGGTAATGGAAATTGATGGCGGTATGCGGTTGTAATAATCAGTTACAACCCTCAATAACAAACGCGGTAGTTGCCGCGTTTGTTATTATTCAGTTTGGTCTGATGACCAGGGCGCCACTTTAAAAAGTAACAGCATTCCTGGGATAGCCAACAACGTGCAAATAATGAAAAAGCTCGTCCAGCCAACCCGCTCGATTATAATACCCGTGAGCGCATTGGCCACTGTTCTTGGCAGAGAAGCTAAGGCTGTGAAGAGCGCAAATTGTGTTGCTGCAAAGACCGGATTCGTTTCCCTTGCAATAAAAGCAGTAAACGCCGCAGTACCTAATCCAACTCCCAAATATTCAAAGCTCACCACCAGCGCAAGTACATAGGGGTTAGCCCCAACCACTGAGAGAAGCGCGAACCCCAGAATACTGATGATCTGGACTAGGCCAAACAACCAAAGCGCTCGATTTATACCTAACCGAATCATGGTGACGCCACCCACTAGGCCGCCAACAATCACCGCTACCAAAGATGACAGTTTAGCGATCGAGCCAATTTGCGTAAGACTAAAACCAACATCGACATAAAAAGGGGTGGATAGTGCAGTAGCCATATTATCCCCCAGCTTGTATAAAAACATAAAAGCCAGGATAAGGACCGCCGAAAGCAAGCCTTTTCGTAACATAAACTCTCTGAATGGCTCCACCACTGCCTCTTTGAGAGTTTTCGGTGGATGCGGATCCACTATCGCCTCACTAATACTAAGTGTCAATACCAGGCCAACCGCCATAAAACCAGCCACCACAATAAATACCGTATGCCAAGGTAAAAAGTCTGCCAGAATTAACGCCAAGGAGCCCGGGACTAAGCCTGCCAAACGATAAGCCTGGATATGAATAGCATTACCCAAACCTAATTCCCGATCCGGTAGCAACTCACGACGATATGCATCAAGCACGATATCTTGGCTTGCGCTAAAAAAGGCTACACCGGCAGCCATGTAAGCAATTGGCCAGATGGAAAACGCAGGCTTTAAGAATCCAAGTAAAGCGATCGAAATAACCAGGGCCAGTTGAGTCACCAGCATCCAGCCGCGCCTTCTGCCAAGAAAGGGTAAGGTATATCGATCAATGATAGGGGACCAGATAAATTTCCAGGTATAAGGGAAGCCTACCAAGGCAAAAAATCCGATTTCGGCCAACCCTACCCCTTCCACGCGCAACCAGGCGGGTAAAAGTTGGATGAGTACGTAAAGCGGTAGTCCAGAGGTAAAGCCGGTAAAGACGCAAATCAACATGCGCCGATTAAGAATTTCCTCTCGCAAGCTCAAATCGGTCATTCCGCGTCAATCGCGGAAATTATGAAATTGTAAAGGCAATTCCAAATTGGCTTCTCGCAGCATGGCAATCACCTGTTGTAGGTCATCTCTTTTTTTACCGGTAACCCTCACCTGGTCGCCTTGTATTGCCGCCTGTACTTTCATTTTCTTATCCTTGATCATTTTTACAATCTTCTTCGCCAGGGGCGCATCAATGCCCTGCCTCAAAGTTACCTCCATCCTTGCCTGCATACCGGATAAAACAACCTCGCCACACTCCATACAGGCAATATCGACTTCGCGCTTCACCAGTTTGGTTTTCAAAATATCCAGCATTTGCTGACATTGAAACTCAACCTCTGCGACCAAAACCACCTGCAATCCATTTTGCTCAAACTTGGCGTTGACACCTTTGAAGTCGAAGCGTGTACCAATTTCACGGTTCGCCTGATCAATCGCATTAGTGACTTCATGCTGGTCTACTTCCGATACCACATCAAATGAAGGCATAAAGGTTCTCTCCCATAACTGATAAGAATACAATAACCCGCCATTCTACCAATTTAACCCTTCTAATAAATGCTAATAAATGAAATCTTATAAGAACCCGGAATCAACACACTGGCATGTGCTGGGGGCAGGCGCTATCGGCTGCTTGTGGGCAAGCCATTTGTCTCGAGCCGGAAAAGAGGTAACACTTCTATTACGCACTAAGCCCGCAACGGCAAAACGCGAAAAATACCACCCCATTCTACTCGAACAAAATGGCGGTATTTCTTCTTTCATTGTTCAGATTCAGCTGTGCTCAGACAAAAATCCACCTATCCACAACCTCATAGTTTGCACGAAAAGCTTTGATGCACTAGCAGCCATTCACTCGATTGAACATCGTTTAGCGCCGAACGCACGCATCGTACTGTTACTAAATGGTATGGGTGTTCAGCAGGAGTGCATCAAAAGATATCCAGGACGCGCTGTTATTTGCGGCTCCACCAGCGATGGGGCTTATCGTCGCGATACATTTCATGTGATTCAGGCAGGAAAAGGACAAACCTTTTTTGGTGTTCTAAATCGAACCGCCATCAGTGAACCAGACAATCTTCACACAAATTTTATGAAATCACTAAATGGTATTGAGTTAAATGTTCACTGGTCGAGTGATATGCTCGAACACCTTTGGCGCAAATTAGCCATTAACTGCGCCATCAACCCATTAACGGCCATCAACCGTTGCCGTAATGGAGAGTTGTTGAATGATACCCGCTTAGTCTCCTTAATGCAGGATATCTGCAGCGAAATAGAAATGATTTTGGGCGCACTAAAACTGCCATACGCTAAACCATCATTGTTTAATCAGGTAACACAGGACATCACAGTCACGGCCCAAAATTATTCATCCATGTATCAAGATTTGAACAACGCACGACCGACGGAAATTGATCAGATCACCGGTTTTATTTGTCGACAGGCTAAAGCCCTTGGCATTCCAGTTCCAACCAATGAAATGCTGTATCGAAAGATCAAAAACTCTATCGAATTTCGAGCAGGGCAACGGTAACTAAAATTAAGCGGGTCCAAATGAATTCAAGCAAATGTCTTAGGGTGCATCTTGGCCAGCAAGATGCTAAACATTAATACGTAAATCCGCTCTAATCTATAAACTCTCCGTCAGCCGGAGAAAT
>JAIPFG010000169.1 GCA_021736745.1 Pseudomonadales bacterium | reverse complement strand
GATAACTCAGGGAAAAATAATTGCTTGAAGATACCGGCAAATAAAATATAGATGGCCGGAATCCACACCGCCGTATTCACCCAGTAACTCCAAGTGGCGCGCGAGGCCCATCGCCCCCCGAATGCATCACGTATCCAAGCATAAATACCGCCCTGCTCGGGGTAGGTACAGCCCATTTCAGCGGAAATCAGGGCAAAGGGAATAAAGAAGATCAAGCCCAAAAACAACCACCAAAAAATACTTGATGAACCGACAGAAGCCGCTGCGGCCAACGTATCCAACAGGAGGATAGCGGACACGGTAAAGAGCACCATATCCTTTTGTCCAAGAGTTTTAATGTGCTTAACTGTTGCCGTCATTCTCCTCTCCCATTGTTATTCTTATCGGCTAAATCATTGTTTGACTAA
This sequence comes from Pseudomonadales bacterium, assembly GCA_021736745.1. Lineage (GTDB taxonomy): Bacteria > Pseudomonadota > Gammaproteobacteria > Pseudomonadales > IMCC2047 > JAJFKB01. The sequence goes on along the minus strand of JAIPFG010000169.1, from coordinate 6,583 downwards.
AAGGTAAATCTAATCAATACCATAATGCGCCGCAGTGGTATCCAGGGCAAAAAGCAAGCGCTCGATCAAAATATCAATTTCCTGCTTGCTACAGATAACGGGCGGGGCAGAAATAATGGCATCGCCTACTGCACGCACCATCAAACCATTCGCAATCGCGGTATCACGACAAAATAAAGTTCCCTCTCCGTTAGGCGCCAATCTCTCTCGAGAGGACTTATTTTTAACTAACTCCAAAGCACCAAACATCCCTTTAACCCGCGCCTCACCAACAATCGGATGTTCCGCCAATGCCTTCCAGCGCCGTTCCAAATGCGGAACAATATCAGCGATGACTGTTTCAATAATTTTTTCATCTCTGAGAATATTGATGGTAGCGATACCTGCGGCACAGGCCACCGGATGCCCTGAATAGGTTAAGCCATGAGCAAAATCACCACTACTGGTACTTAGCACATCGGAGATCTTGTCAGAAACCATTACACCGCCTAATGGCTGATAACCGTTGGAAACCCCTTTCGCAAAGGTCAACAAATCAGGCTTGAAATCATAGGTTTCACAACCAAACCAGTTGCCGGTGCGGCCAAAACCGCAAATGACTTCATCGCTAATTAACAGAATGTCACGTTCGTTACAGATTCTTTGAATTTCCGGCCAATAGGTGTCTGGCGGGACAATGACCCCACCGGACCCCTGGATCGGTTCGGCAATAAAAGCCGCAATTTTATCTTCGCCTACTTCGTCGATTTTCTGCTCCAGCGCACGGGCCGCCTTTAAGCCAAATGCATCGCGACTCAGGTCACCCCCTTCCTTGAACCAATGTGGTTGTTCAATATGATGGACATAATTCAACCCGGTATATTGCTTATGCATAAAATCCATACCGCCCAGACTGGACGCCGCAACCGTGCTGCCGTGATAGCCATTGACACGACCAATGAAATGTTTCTTTTCCGGCTTTCCCAGTAAATCGAAATAACGGTGAACCAACTTGATATTGGTGTCATTCGCTTCCGACCCGGAATTAGTAAAAAAGACATGATTAAAATGGGCTGGGGTGACATCCACTAACGCTTTTGCCATCGTCACGGAGGGCTCATTCGAACAGTTAAAAAAGTTATTGTAGAAAGGCAGCTTATGTAACTGTTCATTGATGGCATCAATAATTTTAGTCTGACTATAACCCAGGTTACAGCACCATAACCCAGACATGCCGTCCAGAATCTCATTGCCATCGCTATCGTAGATATATATATGCTCCGCACGGGAAATTATCCGTCCACCCGTTTGTTGATACTTTTTAATATCGGTAAATGGATGCAAATGATGCGCTTTGTCCAGCGTCTTTAATGCCAGTGTTTTACTTTCAACATTCATGAGCACTTTCCTATGTCGTTTTGCGATAAACTTTGCGGTAAACCCTACACCTAAGAGGTATGGGTTTCCTGCGGTAAATTAGTGTTAAATAGTCTGGCATATTTCATTTAGAATTAACTTAACCCAAAAGGGGTGGTTTCAGGAGTTTGAATGAGGTCAATTCGTTATCCCATCGTTGGCATACCCTGCGACGTAATTCGTAATGGCATGCACCCCTTTCACGGGGTCGGCGAAAAATATATAAATGCCGTTGCCAATGGCGCCCATGCTTGTCCTTTGTTAATACCCGCGCAAGGACCGGGCGAAGACATGGAATCATGGCGTGAAAAGCAGACTATTGAAAGATTGCTGGAGACTATTGACGGGCTCTTCCTTCCGGGCAGCCCCTCCAACATACAGCCACATCTGTATAGCCAAGAACAGAGCCTGTCGCCCGATGCCCACGACCCACAGCGCGATAACATCACTCTACCTCTGATTAATGCCGCGCTGGCCCGAAAGATCCCAATACTGGCAGTTTGCCGCGGCATGCAGGAACTCAATGTCGCACTCGGGGGTACACTCCATCAACGGGTGCATGAAATTCCCGGCATGATGGATCATCGCGAGAATAAAAGTCTGCCTCGTGAAGAACAATATCAGGATGCCCATGAGGTGAAATTAACGCCGGGTGGCCGCTTGGCGACATTAGTCAATAGCGAATCTATCCGTGTCAATTCATTACATGGCCAAGGGATGAATCGCCTTGGCAAGGGATTGGTGGAAGAGGCCTATGCCCCTGACGGACTGGTCGAGGCCTTCCGCGTGGAGGATGAAAGTCATTTTGTCATCGGCGTACAGTGGCACCCCGAATGGCGCTTTCGGGAAAACCGCTTTTCAAGCGCTTTATTCAATGCTTTTGGCCAGGCGCTGAGAGATACTGAGCGGTAATGCACCGGATCAACCTCTAGATTTTTAGCACAAAACGGCACTTAATCTGTCTACCCTGAAGGGTTATTGTTATTTCCTCCAGCGCGTTTTAGTCTGATTTCTTAACACAAAGGGTAACACTGAATTCCACACCTGCCGGAAAAACCATGTATAAAAAACGCAAACAAACCTTGGGCCCTATGGAGCCCTCTCTGTACGCCAACCCTTTTGGCTATTTGCAATGTCCTCTAACCCGGGATATCTCACAGGCGGATGTTGTGGTGCTGGGTGTACCCTATGACCTCGCGACATCCGGCCGGGCTGGTGCGCGCTCCGGCCCAGCGGCGATTCGGAAAATATCCAGCAACCTCACCTGGGAAGAGAAGCGCTGGCCCTGGCGCTTTAATCTGCATGAAAAGTTACGGATAATTGACTATGGTGACCTGGAATTTCCCACCGGGGATAGCGAAGCTTTTGTTGATTTGTTGGAAGGGTCCGCCACAGAAGTACTGGATGCGGGTAAAACACTACTCTGCCTGGGCGGCGACCATTTTATCTCTTTGCCTCTACTCCGTGCGCATGCAAAAAAATACGGGGCTATATCTCTTATTCATTTTGATGCCCATACCGACACAGAAGAGTCCGATAACCCCTATAATCACGGTGCGATGTTTTATCAAGGGCCAAAAGAAGGCATTATCGATCCTTCACACTCAGTACAAATCGGCATTCGCACCGAGTACCCCTTTGAAATGCATGAATACCAGGTAATCGATGCGGATAAGGCAAATGCCTGTTCAGCCGAGGAAATAGGCTTTCTCATCAAACAAAGAGTCGGCAATACCCCTGCTTATATCACCTTCGATATTGATTGCCTCGACCCTGCCTTTGCCCCGGGAACAGGCACCCCAGTCTCCGGAGGAATGAATACCAATAAGGTGTTACAAATTCTGCGGGAATTGGTCGATTGTCATCTCGTGGGCATGGATATTGTAGAGGTCGCACCAGCCTATGATCATGCTGAGATAACGGCCCTCGCGGCGGCAACGATAGGGCTTGAGTTCCTCAATGTGCTCGCCGCTTCGAAATAGTGCCATTTAATGCGACCCGGGGCGGGTCGCATCTGTTAAGCTGTTTTACTCAGGCGGGTTGTAACCGACAACCCCTTTCAGCTCCAGAAAATCATGGAAGGCAAAACTACCCCATTCCCGGCCATTACCCGACTGTTTGTAGCCGCCAAAGGGCGCACAGGGATCGAAGTTGTTGCCATTCAGAAAAATAGTCCCTGCTCGAATTTTTCGTGCAATCTGACGCGCATGCTCCAAATCGCCGGATTGCACATAGCCAGCCAAGCCATAAGGTGAGTCGTTGGCGATTGTCACCGCTTCCTCTTCATCCCGATAGGGCATAATGGCCAACACTGGGCCGAAAACCTCCTCGCGTGCGACTCTCATCTTATTAGTAACGTTGGCAAATACCGTGGCCTTCACGAAGTACCACTGCTCCAAACCAGCAGGCCTGCCCACACCACCAGCCACCAACTCACTACCCTCATCAATAGCCGCCTGTATCATAGACTGGACTTTACTAAATTGGGCACTGTTGGCCAGTGGTCCGATCACCGTTTCCTTGTCTTGGGGATCACCGGAAATGGTTTCTTCCGCTGTTGCCTTTGCAATTTCAACGGCACGATCATGCAAGTGAACCGGAACCAGCATTCGGGTAGGGGCGTTGCAGGATTGTCCGGTATTTCGAAAACATTCAGCGGCTCCTGCCGCAACAGCCGCATCAAAGTCAGCATCCTCAAGAATAATATTGGCTGACTTGCCACCCAATTCCAACGCCACGCGCTTAACGGTATCCGCTGCTGCTTTTGACACCTGAATACCGGCCCGGGTTGAACCGGTCAGCGACACCATATCCACATCAGGATGAGAAGTTAGCGCAGCACCGACACCCGGGCCGTCGCCATTGATCATATTGAATACTCCCGGCGGTACGCCAGCCTCATGCATGATCTGGGTGAAGAGGTAAGCAGAAATCGGCGCCAATTCACTGGGCTTCAATACCATGGTGCAACCGCAGGCCAGCGCAGGCGCAACCTTACAAGCGATCTGATTCATCGGCCAGTTCCAAGGGGTGATAAAACCGCATACACCAATCGGTTCTTTAATCAGATAGCTGGAACCCAATGGTTCTTCAAAGCGATAGGATTGCAATATTTTTCGGGTAGTTTTGAAGTGAACTATGCCGATCGGCGCTTGCGAATTCCTCGCCAAACGAAGAGGCGCACCCATTTCGGCAGAAATAGCCTGCGCCATCTCCTCCATGCGTTCTGCGTAAAGCGCAATAATGCGCTCCAGTACGGCCAACCTCTCATCAACACTCGTTTGCGACCAGTCGGAAAATGCGTCCCGCGCGGCGCTAACAGCCAACGCCACATCGTCGGCAGACCCTAAAGCTACTTGCCCTATTGACTGTTCAGTCGCAGGGTTGATGATATCTTGGGTGGTGGTAACCGAAGGCACTACCCATTCACCATTAATATAAAATTTATCGTACATTGTCATGCCTTACTCCTTACAAACTTTCATTCATCAAACAATAATACATTAGGCTAAACATCGAGGGACTCAGTTCATCACAAGCATCATAGTGGCGCAATTGGCCCAATGAAATAACCCTATTAGGGAACCTCTCATTCAATACATCGAAAGGCACTATACCCTATCTCGCGCCATGACAAAGCACATCATTGTAAACTGCCAAAGCTCATTTCCCAAAGTAGGTCAATTAAGGATGTTAAGCTTGGTTAAATCGAGCTATTATTTTAGCGATCTTGGTTAGAAAAAGTGTCTCCCTATGTCATTTCTCTCACAATTCAGCGCGCAAACAGCCATACTCCTACCCTCCATACGTACTGATACTTTTCCAAAGATGCTGGCGGGATTCTTTAAAGAACTCGTACCACTCGACAATGTGGTCATCATTACTTACCCAAGCAAAAAGCTGCCCCAGATTGAGCACAATGATCTTCCGGCAGGACCGCAGGCTTCAACCATTGATCGCTTTATCAAAGGTGCTTTTTTATTGGATCCCTATTATTTAAGCGCAACGAAAAGAAACAAAAGAGGCTTCTACCACCTGAATGAACTGGCGCCCAACGGCTTTCAACAAAGTGAATATTATCGGACTTATTATAAATCTTCGGGCTTGGCCGATGAATGCGGCTATTTAATCCAACTGGGAGACAGCGGCAAAAATTTTGTTAATATTTCCCTCGGACGAATCAACCTGTCCGAACCCTTCAGCTCGGAACACTTACACTCTTTTGCGGAAATTGCGCCTCTGGTAGATGCTTTAGTTAAATACCATTGGCATGCCGAAGAATTCGAGCTTACCGCACAAAATGATTTGCGGGGAAAACTGGAAGCCGCGCTGGAATGTTTTGGTAAAAGCGTGTTAACGGAAAGGGAAAGCCAGATGGTGCAGATGATTCTTCATGGCTATTCAACTAAAGCCATTTCTCCACGCCTGAATATCTCCGTGGAAACGGTGAAATTACACCGAAAAAATGCCTATGCAAAACTCGATATCAGTACCCAGGGAGAGTTATTTCATCTCTTCATTGATTCTTTGATGAGTATCGAAAATTACGAGGGTGGCGATCCATTAATACCTTACCAAACTTAAGACGTAACTTTCTCTCCCTTGAAAACCGGCACCGTCAAAATGACTGACTATCCCTTGGCTTAGCCCTTCGAGCGGTTTCCACCTGCCATTCAAAGACGTTCATTTCAATAAAAATAAATGCAATTATCCAGAGCAGCGCATCACAAAAATCGATGAACTCACCCTCCATCCACCAGTAGATAGCGGCAAACAGGAGCACGCTGTAAAGCAAACCTTTAATCACTTTACTCACCAGGAGGATACGTCCTTTCAACATCCCCCTGAGTTGAAGCCTCACATCCACTTCCAGCACCAAGACGACCAACAACCAATCCCCGGCATTCACCACATCGGTCCAGGCCAATAATTGCGCCGACGCCAGCGTTTGACTGTCCGTCACCAAGTTGTTCCCCAGCGCCAACAGCGGAACGGTGGACTGCAACGTCTGGCAGTTAGTCTCATTCAGTAGTTGGTATTCATCATGACCGGTCATAAAGGAAACGGAATTCCCCAGCAAAGTGCAGAGATCAACAGAATTCAGCGGAACAAAGCTATACAACGAAAGAGATCTGGCCAAATAGCCGTAAAAAGCATAGAGAATCGTCAAACAACAAAGGGCGCGAAT
>JAIPFG010000168.1 GCA_021736745.1 Pseudomonadales bacterium | reverse complement strand
CCGAAAACCGGTTGCGCAAACAACAGCACATAGAAAATGAGGTGCATGAGGTGACCAAGTTTATTTTCCAGGGGGTTTGCCCCCAAAGGCTCCGGTCGCACATTATTCAGCCGCCAGATTAAACGCAGTGCCACCAAAACCAGCAACAACACACCAATAGATTTGTGCAAACCTATATTTGCCAGCTTTTCGGGGCCATCGGGCATCTCTTCGGCTAAGCCGATGATAATAATCGTTGTGATGATGAGTATTAAAAACAACCAGTGGAACACGATTGAGACAAGTCCGTAGCTATGATCGGTATTCTTCAACATAACTCTCAACTCCAGTGGATGGTTTAGTAATGCGGTGGTATTTCCTGTTCTTGTTTACTACCTTCGCGTCCAACGGCAATATCACTGATTTTCTCAACTAAGAGTTTAAGTTGTAACTCCAGTTGATCGAGACGACGTTGTTGCTGACAAAGCGCATCATTTAAAGCCTGCACCGTATCTTCCTGGTAAGCGACCTTGGTTTCAATATCCACCAACCGGCTATCGTGCATGACTTAATACCTCAACTCAGCTTTTCACCATTATAGATAGCGCATTAACATAGCATAGCCGCCATCTTCGGCCAAGTTTAACGACTCCGGCATCGGGATACGCACCACATGGCCGGAACCCGGAGCGACAGCTATGGTTTCACCACGTTTGTTTTCCAGTGCAGCCAAATTAAACAGACGGTTACCCTGTGGCGTAATGAGCTCCAGGGTATCACCCTTTTCAAATCGGTTTTTTACTTCCACGGTAATCCAACCACTGTCAGCATCCGCCTGCATCACTTCACCGACAAATTGTTGATTAGGGTTTGCCGAAACTCCCTGATCGTAATTCTGATACTCCTGGGGAACATGGCGACGATAAAAACCTTCCGTATATCCTCGGTTAGCCAAATGGTCCAACTCAGTCATCAGCCCCTTATCAAAGGTCTCGCCCACCACTGCGCGATCAATTGCCTGGCGATACACCTGTGCAGTACGCGCCACATAATAATGGGACTTCGTCCGCCCTTCTATTTTAAGAGAGTGCACCCCCATTTCGACAAAACGAGGGACATGTTGTACCGCTCGGAGATCTTTAGAGTTCATGATGTAGGTGCCATGCTCATCTTCAAAGGCAGGCATGAGTTCATCCGGTCGCCCTTGTTCCTGCAACAGCATAATGGGCTCAACGTCCCCTTCCTCTATCGACGCAATTGGTTGCACCGCGTTTATCGGTACAATATCGCCTGTCTCGGTTTCCTTCGCTTCATGCGCCTGATATTTCCAGCGGCACGCATTAGTACAAGCACCCTGATTCGGATCCCGATGATTCATATAACCCGATAAAAGGCAGCGTCCAGAATAAGCAATGCAGAGTGCGCCATGCACAAATACTTCAATTTCCATCTCAGGACATTCTTGACGAATCTCAGCGACCTCGTCCAGGGATAACTCGCGGGACAGAATCACGCGACTCACCCCCTGTTTGCCCCAGAATTGCACAGTGGCATAATTCACGGCATTCGCTTGCACCGATAAATGCACCGGCATCTGCGGCCACTTTTCCCGCACTAACATGATCAGACCGGGATCAGACATAATCAATGCATCCGGCTGCATCTCAATCACCGCCTCCATATCCCGCAAATAACTACGCACTTTGTTATTGTGCGGCGAAATATTGCTGGCGATGTAGAATTGCTTACCCGCCCGATGAGCCTCGGCAACCGCATCGGCCATAATATCCAAATGGTTAAACTCGTTATTACGCACCCGCAAACTATAGCGCGGCTGCCCCGCGTAAACCGCATCGGCACCGTATGCCAATGCATAACGCATACTTTTGAGGGTGCCTGCAGGCGATAAGAGTTCCGGTTTCATGTTGTACTACTCTGTAAAAAAAGGGGGCACATTGTACAACAATTGCGCAATTTTTATACCGCTATCAACCTACGAAATGTGCACCCTATCTACTGGCGTTATGGCTTGGTTTTAAGGTTCGTCATATCTTGGTGCGCACGCGCTATCACATAGGCCTGAATCGCGGCAGCATCCTGTTCAGTCAAAACCTGACGAAAGGAAACCATTCCACGATCACTCAGAAGTCCATCCAACACGATCTGATCCCATACCGGGTGCAGTTGCGTATAACGCAGATCCGGTAGTATGCCACCACTAATCACACTATTTCCGTGACAGGCACCGCAATATTTATGATACAAAGCCTTGCCTCGCTGAACCGTTTCCGGTGGAGCGGTCATTGGTGGAGGGTTAAGTTCTTTATGCGGCACCTGGAGCGGAGGCAACTGTTTATCGCCGCCGAGTTTAAACACCAACAACCGGCTCACATTCTGGTTGGCTGCATCGGTTAACATACCGCCAATAATCAAGGGCACACCACCACCCCAACCCGCCATCACGGCAATATATTGCTCGCCATCAACGGCATAGCTAATAGGTGCCGCCATAATGCCTGTCTGAGCAAAAAACGACCAAAGCTTCTTACCCTGATCGGCACTATAAGCATTTAAGAATCCTTCCCCATTACCCTGAAAGACTAAATTGGTGGCGGTCGAAACAACACCACCATTCCAGATATTGGCATGTTCAACCTGCCATTTCGGTTCCTGTCGAACCGGGTCCCAGGCCAACAGACGCCCTTTTAAACTAGCCTTGATCGCCTTACGTTGTGCCTCATCCTCTGGCATGGCTGCCACCAGGTCATCAATACCCGTACTCCAGCCAAACGATTGATGCTCAAATTTACTATCCACCTGATAAGGATAAGCCGTGCTCATTGCCGGCAGGTAAACCAGCCCTGTCTGCGGGTTAAAGCTCATGGGTTGCCAGGTATGTCCCCCGGCCGGCCCCGGCATAGACACAAAGGGTTTTGTCTTATCATAGAAGGCTTCAGGCTTAATGACAGGACGTCCGGTCTCGGCATCAACATGCGACGCCCAGTTCACATCAACAAAGGCCTTGGCCGAAATAAATTCTCCCGTCTCACGATCCAGCACGTAGAAAAATCCGTTTTTCGGTGCCTGCATAATGACCTTGCGAACTTGACCTTCTATTTTCAAATCAGCCAATATCATGTGCTGCGTGGCGGTATAATCCCAGCTATCTCCAGGCGTCGTCTGATAGTGCCAAATATACTCACCCGTATCCGGACGAACCGCCACAATGGAGGAAAGGAATAGATTGTCACCTCCTCCGGGGCTTCGCAGATAGCGGCTCCAAGGTGACCCATTACCGACCCCAAAATAGAGGATATCCAACACAGGATCATAGGCCATCGAATCCCAAACGGTTCCACCACCACCGATCTTCCACCACTCTCCACCTTTCCAGGTTTTTGCCGCCCTCTCTAGCGCCAGACTTTCAAAGGGATCTTTTGGGTCGCCTGGAACCGTATAAAAACGCCAGTGCATTTCTCCGGTTTTCGCATCATAAGCAGAAACAAACCCCCGCACACCCAGTTCTGCACCACCATTTCCGATAATCACCTTGTCTTTAACGATGCGTGGTGCACCTGTAATAGAGTAGGGCTTATCGATCGGTGTGGTTTGCACCGACCATACGACCTGGCCATCCTCTGCATTCAAAGCAATCAGCCGACCATCCAGTGTGCCGACATAGACCATTCCTTTCCAAACGGCAACACCTCGATTTACCACATCGCAGCACAGATTAACCGCCCATTGGGGGGGTACTTTTGGATTATATTCCCACAATAATTCCCCGTTTTTGGCGCTCAACGCGTAGACCCGGCTCCAGCTGCCGGAAACGTATATAACACCGTCCACTACTATCGGTGTTGCCTCCATTCCACGCTTTGTTTCAAAATCATAAAACCACGCCAACCCCAGGCGATCAAGATTGTCCTCGGTAATTTGTGACAAGGGACTGTAGCGCTGCTCACCATAGGTTCTGCCGTGAACCAGCCAATTCTGGGGCTCATTATCAGCCTGTATAATTCGACTGGCATCGACATTGGCGACCGTCGGGGATGACTGAGATTTTATCCTGACCGTCTCTTGATTTTGAATACCACATCCGACGAATAAAACTAACGTCAGCCAAACCATTAAGTGCATTCGATGGAACTGATAAGTAAAACGACACACTGATTTCTGCATCTCTGCCCCTTTAACCATGCCAGTACTTTTCACCATTATAAGAAGCTATTGATCAGCAAACTATTCATTAAACGCAGCGCCTATCCTGTTTAAGAAAGAGTTGATAGAGCCCCAATTCGAAAACCGACTCCCCTTGGCGCAACCATCAAATTAGTAGTACTATGGCTACGTTAAATTTTATCGTTAAACTAAGCCATTGCTTCAGTCTGCCAGCACCCTATGAGGAGCTACTTTTGCCTATCGTCGTTAGTGCAGATAATCGTGTAAAAATTAATCATCACGCTCTTCAGTCTCATAATATTGATGAAACTGTTGATTTGGTTGGCCATCATCTTTGGCCGCACCGGATGAAGGTTACGCAAGCCTGTCGAACGGTAAACAGCTCTATACTCGGCCATCTGTTGGGTGATTTTTCTGTATTAGATTTAGCCTATGGCGCAGCAGTAGAAATCAAACCCGAAGCTGCCCCTGATTTTTACCTAGTTCACATACCTGTTAGTGGTTATGCGGAACTACATTATGGAGAAAAAAAATCAGTCAGCACACCGGATACCATTTCTATTTCATCACCCTCCATGCTTTCCTATGTCTACATGGATGAAAATTCTCGACACTTTAATATTCGTATTGAGCGTATCAAGCTTGAAGATCATTTGCGCAACCTGATTGGACACGAGGTATACACTCCTCTCATTTTTGAGCAGGAAACACCCAGCCGATCATCCGCAGGAGCAGCCCTGATCCAGACCCTCAACAGCCTCTTTATGCAGGTTAAAACGGTACCCGAGATGTTTGCCCATCAACAGATTATCGATCAGTATAAAAATCTGTTGATGTCGATTCTAATTTCAATGTTTGAGCACTCATATACGGATTTACTCCGTAACGGCAGACACAACCCAGTTCCCTGGCATGTGCGACAAGCGAAAGATTACATTGAAGAAAATCTTTCCGATTATATTAGCTTGGCAAAACTGGCCGAATTTGTCGGCGTCAGCGCCCGCACACTACAGAACGGGTTCCGCCAATTTGAAGGGGTTTCACCAGCTGAATATATTCGCGGTCGTCGCCTGCAACGATTACATCAAGCACTGCTGGCCGCGGATCCGGCGTTACGTATCACTGATATTATGCTGGAACAGGGCATCACCAGTTTCGGCCGCTACGCCCACTATTATCAGGAACGTTACCGCTGCCTACCCTCTGAAACACTAAAAAAATAGCCCACTACCACAACATCCAAGATCAGCTATCCGGCGCTTCACCCTGGATAAAAAAAGGGAATATCCATCGAGGACATTCCCTTTGAGTGGGCAGAGTATGGTTAATCGCTATTAAAACTCATAGGTTGCATCTAGGTACCACTGGCGACCGCGGTTGAATATTTCAGCGGTAAATCCAAACGCATCCTGTTGGTTCCCAAATTCCTTGTATTCCTCATCGCCAATATTTTCAACACCAGCCGTGACCGACAATCCCGAATTCGCCGCATCCCAACGGATACTCGCATTAAAAATATCGTAATCATCCTGGAATTGCGCCGGACTAATCACACCGATATCAAAGGGCGCCAATACCGCCGCCGGACCATCATAGGGAACGTTATTTGCGTTGGTGCCAAACTCCGATCGATACGACCATTCCAGCCTCGGCATCAACCTACCCTTATCACCCATATCGATTTCTTTGGTAATCTGAATATTGGCATTTACGTCCGAGATGTTTTCAAATCGACTGCTTTTGGTCAGCCCTTGCACACCAGTACCGACTTTCGTCCTTTCCAGATCCAGATAGCCCACACTGGCGCTGATTAACCAACTTTGCGCCGGCACCAGTAATAACTCTAATTCAACCCCCTTAATCTCAGAATCACCCGCATTCGTCACAAAGGGCCCCACCCGCGTCGGATCAGCAACCAGCAGTTGCATATCCGTATAATCTGTGAAGAAGACGGCACCGTTCAAACGTAACCGGCTATCCCAGCCGTCATACTTAAAACCAATCTCATAAGACTTCACAAATTCGGGATCAAAGTCAGGCAGGTTGGCCTCCGGCGGGAAGATGCGTTGGGTGAATCCGCCGCCTTTAAAACCTTCAGAGTAGGTCAGGTAGGTCATTAAGCTATCGTCCCAGCGATAAGCCAGGTTCACCATTGGAGTGATTTCTTCCGCATCGGTGGTTTCTTCAACATAAGGCAACACACGATCACCCACGACACAGATCAACCCAGTACCGGGACAGGTCAGTGGCAGCGGCCCAATCGGGAGGAACTCAAAGTACTGATCCGGCAAATAGCGTTTGGTGTCTTCGGTGTAACGCAAACCGATGGTCAGGCTCAGTTTATCGGTCAGATCATAAGTGCCTTGCCCAAACACTGCCCAGGAATCACTGTCGAAATAACCACCTGACTGAATGTACGCTTGGGAGAAGCGTACCGGGTTAATGTTCTTGCCATCCTCTTCAAAATAGTAGGCGCCCACAATCCATTTCAGACGGTCATCAAAGGATGTCCCCAGCAATTGGAATTCCTGGCTAAATTGGTCCTGATCAAAAATATCGATCAACAGGGACACTCTCTGCGGAGCACCGTCATTATCGTTATAAAACTCACCATCGAGGGTGCGAAAAGCAGTGATCGATTTCAGGGTGAGGTGATCATTGATTTCCCAGTTCACCGTGACCGAGGCACCCCACACTTCCAATTCCGATTTGGTCGGGTCGGTACCGAAGTTCTTTGTTCCCTCTTCAGGCTGGATGTAGCGCTGGTTAAAACAGGACGGATTGTTCAAGTTGGCCTGATCAAAACAGGCACCAAAATTAAAGGGAAACGCCGCT
>JAIPFG010000167.1 GCA_021736745.1 Pseudomonadales bacterium | reverse complement strand
AGGGCCAAACCGCTTTTGAAATAGCCCTCAGTGGCGGCCAATACTCGGATCGATATGGACCATTTTATGGTGGCCACCAACCCGCTCACGGACACCGCGTCATTAACGAGGTTATCGAAAATTACCAGCTCGCTAGTCGTCATCTGGCGGTTATTGATATACATTCAGGTTTAGGGCCTTATGCGCATGGTGAACTGATCAATGACCACCCAATTGCCAGTTCCGGTTTTCAGACCGCTAACCGTTGGTATGGTGCCAGCGTCACTTCCCCCGCCGCGGGTAATTCAAGCTCTGTCCGCAAAGCCGGTCTTCTGGATTACCGCTGGCATCAGTTAATGACGGAGCGCGGAAGCTTTATTACACTCGAGTTTGGTAGTTATCGGATACAGGATATGTTTGAGGTCGTATTAGAAAATCACCGTAGTTGGAAGTCGGGCAATCCGCAGGCAATTCATCAAAGCGCTCACGCCATGCTGGAGCATTTTTGTCCGCAGGACAATTATTGGCGGGAGTTGGTCTTAATCAAAGGCCGCCAAGTTATCCAGCAAGCATTGAGCGGCCTCCAAAATGGATAAAAAAAATATCAGCGTCGAACCGGCCTCTCTACAACATCTGGAACAATTACTTGAGTTGGAGCAGCTGTGCTTCACTTCGGATCGTTTGAGCAGGCGCAGCATGAGGCGATTTCTGCTTAGCGAGCAAAGTGTGTTCATGGTCGCTGTACACCAAGGTCGTTGTATTGGTTATCTGCTGATTATCTTCCATCGCGGCACGCGATTGGCACGCCTTTATTCCATTGCCGTCAATCCGGATTGGCGCGGCCAGGGGGTCGCCCGACAACTGATGAACGTGGGCGAACAAGAGGCGCAACACCGGGGTGCGCTCTATTTTCGACTCGAGGTCAACAACACTAACGACAATGCTATCAAACTCTATGATTCCCTTGGGTTTAAGAAATTTGGCATACTGCAAGACTATTACGATGACCACAGCGATGCGTTGCGCATGCAAAAGCGTATTCGCTATCCGGACCGGGACTCTGTTCATACGATCATCCCTTGGTATCGTCAAAGCACTCAATTTTCCTGCGGACCGGCCGCCTTAATGATGGCAATGGCGGGCCTGGACCCCGACTATCGGCTAAGCCAAACCGAAGAACTCCAACTTTGGAGGGAAGCCACCACCATCTTTATGACTTCCGGACATGGTGGCTGCCACCCTCTGGGCTTGGCGCTCGCCGCTAAAAGGAGAGGATTTAATGCCGAGGTCTGGTTAAATCAGCGACAACCGATATTTGTGGATGGTGTACGTAGCGACGATAAAAAAGCCATTATTGAGCTGGTTCACTATGATTTTGTTCAACAAAGTGAAGAAGCGGGCATTGACATTAACTATGCAAATATTAATCAATCAAGACTGATCGAAGCCTGTAACCAAGGAGCTGTCCCTATTGTATTAATCAGCACCTACCGGATGGATCGCAAGAAGGCTCCTCATTGGGTTGTTATCAGTGGTTACGATGAGCAATGTTTTTATGTCCATGACCCAGACCCGGATGAAAAACACCAGGATCTGTTTGACTGCCAATATTTACCCATCACTCATCAGGATTTTGAGCCCATGTCCTCGTTCGGCAGTAATCGCCTGAGAACGGCGATTATCATCTCGGCTCCGTAGCTACTCTTTCTTCTTGATAGAAACAAAGCTTTTTAATAACCAGCCAATGAGGATACCAACCGCGGTAAAAGTCAAGATGAGCAGTGAGCGCGACATTGAAATTGACCAAAATAAAAACTGAATTTTAACCACGACGGTATTTTGAAAAACAAAAACCAGGACTAGACAAACAATCAGAAGAGTTAGCGCTAATTTAATATTCACTTGTCACCCGCTTACTTTGAACTGAGACAAAGGCTGCACAACACCACATTAAAAGAAACTGATATACGGAATCAAGGCCGCGCTAAATGACATTAAAAAATGAAAAATCGGCACACCGAGCAGGCTTAAAATAATCAATCCGATAAACACAAAAGAACCATAACGGTTATTGAAGTCGTCATACGGATGGCGCAGCCTTACCGGCAAAAACCAGGACATGATGTAGTGACCGTCCAATGGACCCAAAGGAATTAGATTAAATAACATCAGTAACAAATTGATTTTAGAAAGTATTATCAGCGCCAAAGCAGGCGGGTCCGAGAAAGCAAATGAGCCTGTCTTTACCCCCCATAACAGCAGGTTCACGGATAAGATTGCTAACAGTAAATTCATCAGGGGCCCCGCCGCCGCGACAGCCGCGCCAGCCCAAGGTTGCCGCATTTTATTGGGGCTAATGGGCACGGGTTTCGCGTAGCCAAAACCTACCAATACCACCATCAACAAACCCACCGGATCTACATGGGCGGCCGGATTCAAGGTTAGCCTTCCCATTCTCTCTGCGGTGTCATCCCCCAACCATTTGGCCGATCTGGCATGCCCATATTCATGCAATGTCAGTGAAAAAATAATAGCGACGAGGATTATTCCGAAGACCAGAGCCTGCCCGTTGAGCAATAACGATAACATATGAACACTTTCCTTAAAGGTATTTCAGGTCGCATTCTAGCTTGTATTTTTGACCGGTTGCCAGGAATATAACGCCGCGTCCTGCTGAATGACACCTGCCCACAATGACAAAGATGTCTCAGCCTTTCATTCAGCACTGGTCAGAGAATAAATGGGGCGAGCACTATCGATGACATTCCGCTCTAAAATCAAGGTTAAAAAATACCAGGGCCTTAGCTCCATTGTTGGTGTGACTCCAAACTACCCAATCCTTCTGTAGATTGACTTAACAACCTATCGGTTCTGACCCCAAAATATATTTTCACCCCAGCCACAATCTCTATGAAAGGAAGGCACTGCCAAACCAGTTTGTAATGTGGCTACTCATTCGTTAGAATGCACGCCTTTTCCACTCGCCGTTTCACCACTAAGCCCCGCCGATTGGTTTTATTTCGCCTTGTCACCCACAGTGAACCGGGCCGTTATTCATTGCGTTGTTTTGAGTTCTTCAGATGTTTGATTTCCACCCCAGTAAAGTCACTACCTTTAAAAATGATCTATTATCCGGTTTAACCGTCGCTCTTGCTCTGGTTCCAGAAGCCGTAGCTTTCGCCTTCGTCGCGGGCGTTGACCCCTTGGTAGGCCTCTATGCCGCCTTTATGGTGGGTTTAATTACCGCTTGTATTGGCGGAAGACCCGGTATGATTTCCGGTGCCACCGGCGCATTAGCCGTGGTTATGGTGACACTGGTTGCCGATCATGGTGTGGAATATTTATTTGCGACGGTTGTTTTGATGGGTATCTTGCAGATGCTTGCAGGGTTGCTTAAGCTCGGCAAATTTATCCGGATGGTACCCCACCCGGTGATGCTGGGTTTTGTTAATGGCCTGGCCATTGTGATTTTCCTGGCCCAACTCAGTCAGTTTGGCATCACAGGAGAGCCAGGCTGGTTGCAGGAAACTTTTCTGGAGGGCTCCATTATTGATATCGCCTGGCTACAGGGCAAACAATTATACCTTCTGCTGGGACTTGTCCTAACAACCATGGTCATCATTCATTATTTACCCAAAATTACCACGGCCATACCCTCCTCGCTGGCGGCCATTGTCGTGGTCAGTCTGTTGGTTATCGGTCTCGATCTGGATACCCGGGTCGTGGGTGATATTGCTTCCATCAAGGGCGGCTTGCCCAGCTTCCATTTACCTCTGGTACCCGTTAACCTTGAAACGTTCTGGATTATCCTTCCCTACTCGATCGTTTTAGCGGCCATTGGCCTCATCGAATCACTCCTGACTCTCCGCTTGGTAGACGAAATTACAGAATCACGCGGACGCGGCAATAAAGAATGTATCGGTCAGGGTATTGCCAACACTGTTACCGGATTTTTTGGCGGTATGGGCGGTTGCGCAATGATCGGTCAAAGCATGATCAATGTGAACTCCGGCGGCCGAGGCCGTCTGTCCGGCATATCCGCTGCCTTGTTCCTGCTACTCTTTATTCTGGTTGCTTCTTCGCTGATTGAGCAAATTCCATTGGCGGCTTTGATTGGCGTTATGTTTATTGTCGTTATCGGAACCTTCGAATGGAGCAGCTTCCGGATTATCGGCAAAGTCCCTCGCAGTGATTCGATGGTGTTAATTTTGGTATCCGCCGTGACAGTAGCTACTGATTTAGCCATTGCTGTTGTGGTTGGAGTCATTGTTTCCGCCATCGTCTTTGCCTGGGAGCATGCCAAACATATCCGTATAGAAGCGCGGGAAGATCACAAAGGCTCTACCGTGTACGCCGTGATCGGCCCCTTATTTTTTGGCTCAGTCACCTCTTTTCTCGACCGTTTCGACCCACAATGGGATAATGATGAGGTCGTGATCGATTTTGCCCGTTCCCGTGTTGCCGATCATTCAGGCCTTGAAGCCATCGATACCTTAGCGGAACGTTATCTTAATGCTAACAAAACCCTACACTTAGTCCATTTAAGTGCGGAATGCCGGAAACTTTTGCGTAAAGCAGGTAACTTAGTGGAGGTCAATGTGATTGAGGACCCTAAGTATTTTGTCGCGGAAGACAGTTTAGCTTAGGGGACTCAGGTGAGTTCCTTAGTTAAAAGAAACACCCCGTAACGGATCAAGGACGGCCTCCTGTCCATTGATTTTTATTTCCAACGCTATTTGCATCAACTCCCCAAGATTCCCGGAGGGAAACCCTTTGTTGGCAAACCAGAGCAGATACTCCTCCGGCAAATCAATAATGACTTTCCCCGCATACCTGCCAAAGGGCATTGGCATATTGGCTATAGCGAGAAGGTGTTCTTTGTTAATCATGAGCGAACGTCCACAGTGTATTTTTTATTGCAACCAACAATCCTGAATCCACAACCCGTATAATACAACACACTAGGCTCAACGTACCGATGAACAGGAATCAGATCCAGATGGCGCGTGGTAACGAAGACTTAAGCCTCCACATCTTGAATTCAGATTAAGATATGCCAATAACTTATTGTAATATAGTATTTTTACAAATTATCATCGCCAATTTATTTTTATTTTCTTCTGACAGGAAGTCACTTATATGACAGCCATCTCTCCCTTAAAAATATTACAAACCACCTTCGGTTACGACAGCTTTCGCGGCCCTCAAGCCGAGATCGTCGATACAGTAAGTCATGGCGGCGATGCTTTAGTGCTAATGCCCACCGGCGGTGGCAAATCTCTCTGCTACCAGATTCCGGCATTGGTGCGGCCCGGTGTCGGCATTGTTATTTCACCATTGATCGCACTGATGCAGGATCAGGTCGACGCCATGATCCAGCTAGGCCTTCGAGCCGCCTTTCTCAACTCTACACTAAACATGTCACAAACCAGAGAGATAGAGCAACAACTGAGCAACGGCACGTTGGACCTGCTCTATATTGCACCCGAGCGTCTGAATCAACCACAGACCTTTGAATTACTTCAACAGATTGACATTGCTCTATTTGCCATCGATGAAGCACACTGTGTTTCCCAGTGGGGGCATGATTTTCGCAGCGACTATTTGAGCCTTAATATCTTACATGAGCAGTTTCCAAACATACCGCGTATTGCTCTGACCGCCACCGCCGACCAACGTACCCGTACTGAAATCATTCAACGCTTGAACCTTGAGGATGCCAAACTCTTTATTGCTGGCTTTGACCGCCCGAATATCCAGTACCGGATCACTCAAAAAAACAATCCACGACAACAGCTATTACGCCTACTGAAAAATGAACATCCTAATGATGCCGGTATTGTTTACTGCTTATCGCGTAAGAAAGTAGAGGCGACGGCTGAATGGCTCTCTGAGCAGGGATTTACCGCTCTGCCCTACCATGCGGGTTTGGCTAACGGCACAAGGCAACAGCACCAGCAGCGTTTTTTACGGGAGGACGGAGTTATTATTGTTGCCACTATCGCTTTTGGTATGGGGATCGATAAACCGGACGTGCGTTTTGTCGCCCACCTCGATCTACCCAAAAGCATTGAAGCATATTATCAGGAAACCGGTCGTGCCGGACGAGATGGCACCCCCTCCACGGCCTGGATGACTTACGGCCTGCAGGATGTGGTGAAATTACGACAGATGGTCGAAGGCTCAGAAGCCAATGAACAGCACAAACGCGCTGAACTGCACAAACTCAATGCGATGCTCGGTCTGTGTGAAATTACCAGTTGTCGGCGTCATGCGCTACTGCACTATTTTGGCGAAGACTCTCCCGTCGCCTGTGGCAATTGTGATACCTGTATCACCCCAGTGGAAACCTGGGATGGCACTGAAGCCACACAAAAAGCGTTGAGTTGCGTATACCGTACCGGCCAGCGCTTTGGCGTTAACCATGTGATTGATGTACTGCTTGGCAACGAAACCGATAAAATTGTCCAGCATGGACACAACCAGATCAGCACCTACGGCGTCGGTCGTAACCTGGAAATTAATCAGTGGCGCTCAGTTTTCCGTCAACTTGTAGCACGTGGTTATTTATCCGTTGATATTGCTGGCTTTGGTGCACTGAAACTACAGCAGAAATGCCGCCCGATCCTGCGCGGTGAAGAATCCTTAAACCTGCGGAAAGACGTGACAGAAAAGACTACTCGCAAGGCATCGAAAAGCAACTTCAAAGGTCAGGATCAGGCACTTTGGGAGGCTCTACGCGCTTGCCGTAAACAGTTAGCGGATGAACAAGGGGTGCCTCCCTACGTTATTTTTCATGATGCCACACTCATGGAAATGGCCAATCTATTGCCGCAAACCTTGGAACAGCTCAATCGCATTTCGGGTGTTGGTAAGAGCAAACTCGACAAATATGGCCAGGCCTTTCTGGAAATTACCCGTAACCATCAGACTAGCGATAAGGTATCCGATACGAAAGACACCATCGAAGAGACCGCCAAACTTTTTATTGCCGGGCATTCGATTAACGAGATTATCCGTC
>JAIPFG010000166.1 GCA_021736745.1 Pseudomonadales bacterium | reverse complement strand
TAGCGGTCGCAGGTTAAGATCATCTGCTGTTCACTTTCCAGCAAGGCATTAAAGGTATGAAAAAACTCTTCCTGCGATCGCTCTTTGGCAGCAAAAAATTGGATATCATCGATAAGCAGGGCATCGACCGTCCGGTAAAAGCGTTTGAATTCATTAATTGCGTTCATTTGTAGCGCCTTTACCATATCCGCCACAAACCTTTCCGAGTGCAAATAAACGACCTTTGCATCCGGTTTTTGCCTCACCATATAATTGCCCACGGCATGCATGAGATGGGTTTTTCCTAAACCAACGCCACCATAGATAAATAACGGGTTATACGCCCCACCGGGGTTTTCCGCTACCTGCATCGCAGCTGCCCGCGCCAACTGGTTCGACTTACCCTCTACAAAGGTATCAAAAGTAAAACTCCGATTTAAACCACTATGGTGCTTAATGCTTTTTGCCTGACTTTGTTCGTGTTCACTCCTTTTCCGGCTGGCCAGGCCAAAACTTCCCGTTTTTTGTTCAGCCCTTTTTCCCCCTGAGGGTTGGTCCTCTTGCTGTCTGGTTTCTTCTCTGCCAGTTTTGCGGGTGCCTATACTTAGCTCAACCTGTATCACATCCGGGCTCTGAAGTTCACCGACAAGCTCATTGATTCTTTTCAAATAACGCTGGGAAACCCAATCCATAACAAACCGATTGGGCGCCAATAATTTAAGGGTTTTATTGCAAATATCAGTCTGAAGTGGTCGGATCCAGGTGTTAAACTGCTGCGCAGGCAACTCATTTTGTAGGTGATCAATGCATTTAGCCCAGACAGTGTTAGCCACAAATCTTTTTCTCTTTTTATTCCGTTTGTTTAAGTTTGCCAGTGATTAACGCTAAAAACAGGCTGGCCGCAGAAGCCAGCATTCTAACCTTTCATCAAAAACTTATCCACAGGTTCGGCTATTTATATTACTTTTATATTCAATAGCTTGAGATGCCCTAGCTATGGAAACCGGAAGTTATGATTAATTCGACTTTCTGTTATTCGCCGATCTTTCTATATTGTGCCATTTTACAAAAAACTTGCCGGCCATATCGACAAAACCACTATTTTGGAAAAACTTAAATTTTAACTAAATTCGGTTGCTCTATTTGGCGGAAAAATCAACCTCAATACTGGATTGTTCTTTTACTGGTACAAGGCAAATACTGTTTAACATTCCAAAGAACCTCTAAACCGTTGAAAAATAATTCGGTTTTATTCAGGAATGAATTGCAGAATAGTCTTGAATTCTCTAGAATCCACCCTCCCAAAATACCCTTATTCGATCGATCAAAGTATTGTGTGAGAAATTACTATGAAAAGAACTTTTCAGCCCAGCAATTTAAAACGGAAACGTAATCATGGATTCCGTGCAAGAATGGCGACAAAAAATGGCCGCCTGGTGATCAATCGCCGTCGTGCAAAAGGCCGCAAACGATTGTCCGCATAATTCTGTCAGCGGACTATTTACCACTATTCATTTTTGCATGGCCGTGTATGGTTTTTCTAAACAGCAACGGCTGCTAAAAGCCCGCGAGTTTCAGCGGGTTTTCGACCAATCTCGTTTAAAAGCCTCAACACGAGCGATATTATTACTCGCCGCTGCTAATCCGCTTGGGCGGCCACGTATTGGTTTTATTATTGCAAAAAAACAGGTGCGTTTAGCGGTGCAACGAAATCGGATCAAACGTATTATCCGGGAATCGTTCAGGAATCAAAACAACCTTACACTGAATTACGATATCATCGTTCTGGTACGCAAAGAGCTGGCAAATTTGAGTAATCAAGACATTAGAACAGAGTTCGAGCGCCAACTTTTTAAGTTGGTCCGTCAAGATAACGCGCTTAAGGTAACCGATTCCCATGCGTAAACTTGTTATCAGTTTATTAAAAGGCTATCGCTATGTTATTAGTCCTTTGCTGGGTAACAACTGCCGTTTTTACCCTTCTTGCTCCAGTTACGCTGAAACAGCCATCTCAAGATATGGAATAATGCGCGGAGGCTGGCTTTCCTTAAAACGCCTGAGTAAATGTCACCCTTGGCATGCGGGTGGAATCGACCAGGTTCCTGATATATCTAACTCTTCTTTTCACCATCGCTCTTCAACCTCGGACGCCTAATGGACGCTCAACGCTTAGTTCTTATAGCTTCTCTTGCTATTGTTAGTTATTTACTGGTTCTTGCCTGGAATGAAGATTATGGGCAACCCGTATCCGCTCCTCACGAACAGATGGTTACCCAAACCCCACAAGATCAAACTTCTGCTCTACCCGACCAGGACTTACCAGACAGTAGCGCTATTCTTCCGATTGAAACAAAAGTAACCAAAGATATACCTTCAATAGAAGCTAAAGGTGCTTTACGTGATACCTCTACAGCAAATGTTATTACTGTCCAGAGCGATCTACTCACGTTACATATTAACCCTGCTGGTGGCGATATTATCTATGCCGCTTTAAAAGCTTACCCAAGAATCATAAACAGCACAGATGACCCTTTTGTCTTATTGGAGCGCAGCGCCGAACGCACTTATATTGCTCAAAGTGGTTTAATCGGAGTGAACGGTCTTGATGCCAACGGTTCTAGTCGCCCCGTTTATCAAGCACAACAGTCCGAGTATAGAATGGCTGATGGGTCAAACGAATTAATTATCGATTTAACTTTAACCACTGAAAATCATGTCAAGGTGACCAAGCGCTATCGCTTAACTCGCGGCGATTATTTGATTAACCTTGAATACCTTATCGATAATCAATCTGAATCTAGCTGGCAGGCGAATTTTTTCGCTCAATTTAAACGTGACAATAGCCCCGATCCCAGCCAAACAACAAAAATGGGCATGAAGTCTTTTGTCGGTGCGGCCACAACCTCAACCGATGAGCGTTATAAAAAGCTTAAATTTGATGATTTTGCAGAAAAACCCCTGAAATTAAAAAATACGGGCGGCTGGATAGCTATTTTACAACACTATTTTGTCAGCGCCTGGATTCCCAATAAAGATCTTCAGCATACCTATCAAACACGAAAAAACAGCCAAGGCGAAAATATTGCCGGTTTTGTTAGTCCCGCAATGGTTGTTGCCCCGGGGGATACCGGCAGTACCAGTGCCCAGCTCTATGTCGGTCCAAAAATTCAGAAACACTTAGCTGAAATATCACCCTCTTTAGAATTGACCGTAGACTATGGTTGGCTATGGTTTATTGCTCAACCATTATTCTGGTTACTGTCTACCTTACACAGCTTTATTGGAAATTGGGGTTGGGCAATTATCTTTACCACCCTCAGTGTAAAGTTGGCATTCTTTAAACTTTCCGCAACCAGTTATAAATCCATGGCAAATATGCGTCGGGTTGGGCCTGAGCTGCAGAGACTTAAAGAACGGTATGGTGATGACCGCCAAAAAATGTCGACCGCAATGATGGAGTTATACAAGAAAGAAAAAATCAACCCCCTGGGTGGTTGCTTACCCATTTTAGTGCAAATGCCTGTCTTTATTGCGCTCTATTGGGTTCTTCTGGAAAGTGTTGAGCTCCGTCAAGCACCATTTATGTTGTGGTTAAATGACTTGTCTGTAAAAGACCCTTATTTTATTCTGCCTATTATTATGGGCGCCACTATGTGGTTCCAACAAACATTGAACCCAGAACCACCAGATCCAATGCAGGCAAAAGTAATGAAGTTGATGCCAATTATGTTCACCTTCTTCTTCCTTTGGTTCCCAGCCGGTCTCGTGCTTTATTGGGTAGTCAATAACCTGCTATCAATAGCGCAGCAATGGGTCATTACCAAACAAATAGAGAATAGCGCTGGCGCCAAAAGCAAATAATCAATACTTACGTTCTACTTTCTACGACCCTGTTTTAAAATCAAATTATGGGCAAGATAACGGACGATAAAAGCTTTATTGCTTCAGATACCGACACAATTGTGGCGCAGGCAACAGCTATTGGGCGCAGCAGCGTTGCAATTGTTCGTGTTTCCGGCCCCCTAACCAAAACCATCGCTAACCACCTCACCCAAATAGTATTGACTCCACGCTATGCTCATTATGGACCGTTTTATGATTCTTCGGGCGACATCATTGATCAAGGCATTGCAATCTACTTTGAGGCACCCCACTCCTTTACCGGCGAAGATGTTTTAGAATTACAGGGTCATGGCGGTCCGATTATTACTGATCTTCTTCTTCGAATCATCCAAGGCTTTGGCGCTCGCTTAGCAAGACCCGGTGAGTTTTCAGAACGGGCCTTCATCAATGACAAAATGGACCTCACTCAGGCTGAAGCTATTGCCGATTTGATCAACAGCAGTTCCGAACAGGCGGCGCGTTGTGCATTGCGAACATTACAGGGAGAATTTTCTCGGCGAATTAATCAATTGATTGAAGGTTTAATTCAACTGCGCGCTTATGTTGAAGCCGCCATTGATTTTCCAGAAGAAGAAATTGATTTTATTGGTGAAAGTAAAGTCTCTTCTAACCTGGAGGAAATCATCAGGCAGGTAAGAGATGTCTTAACTGAAGCCAACCAGGGAGCAACGCTCAGAGAGGGCATGAGCGTCGTTGTGGCTGGGCAGCCTAATGCCGGTAAGTCCAGCTTGTTAAACAAGCTCTCCGGTCGCGACAGCGCGATTGTCACTGACATTCCTGGTACCACCCGGGATTTGCTGCGCGAACATATTCATATTGATGGAATGCCTTTGCATATTATCGACACGGCGGGATTACGCGTTAGTGCTGATAGAATAGAGCAAGAGGGTATTCGCCGCGCGATGATTGAAATTCAACAGGCAGACAGGATTCTTTTGGTAGTCGACAGTGACGCCGTAAGCGCAATACACCCACATGATATCTGGCCTGAATTCGTCGACCATTTGGACCATCTAAATAACATTACCATCATTCAAAATAAAGTTGATAAATCAGGGCTTCCCGTCGAATACATTGCTAAAAATCAGCTGTCTCCATGCCCGATTATTCGTGTGTCGGTAAAAGAAAACCAAGGTATTGATTTAATTAAAGAACATCTTAAGGAATGTATGGGCTTTACCGGTGCCAGCGAAGGTAGTTTTAATGCACGGAGAAGACATATCCAGGCGCTTGAAAAGGCGTTAATGGATCTTTGTAACGGACAAAAGCAGTTAAAACAGAACAATGCGAGCGAACTGTTGGCGGAGGACCTAAGACAAGCACAACAACACCTTTCAGAAATCACTGGCGCCTTCACCAGTGATGATTTACTCGGAGAGATTTTTTCCAGTTTTTGCATTGGTAAATAAATTAAATCTCTTTTTAAGCCTGTGATTAACCTGTTAGTTCAACCACCGTATAACCCTTAATAATCTGTGTGTTTTTTACCCCCTTGTATAAAACCATCAGTTATAAACAGGTTTCACCTAAGCTATACGTAAATAACACAGACTCGCACCACAGACTTATAAAACCCTAACCCCTTTATTTTAAGTGTAATTTACGAGTTACCCACAGAAAACAGCCTCGTTAATAGTAGTAACAATAAGTTTCTTTAAAAGAATAAATTAATAATATTATTAGCGAGTTAGCTCGCAATCACCCCTCAAGATATATTCGCATATTACCCTTTTCTTTTAAGATTGAATCATTATACTAGTGTCCCTTTTTGTTTTTGTTGAGAGCGCAGGTGGATTACCCGAGTTTGTACGATGTTATTGTTATCGGTGGCGGCCATGCCGGAACAGAGGCGGCTTTAGCGGCTGCTCGTATTGGGGCGCGAACGTTGTTATTGACCCACAATATCGAAACTTTGGGGCAAATGTCCTGTAATCCAGCCATTGGTGGAATTGGCAAAAGTCATCTCGTTAAAGAAATTGATGCCATGGGTGGCGCAATGGCGTTAGCGACAGACCAGGCGGGTATCCAATTCAGAGTTCTTAATTCCCGCAAAGGCCCGGCGGTAAGAGCGACGCGTGCCCAGGCGGATCGAATTCTTTACAAAGCAGCTATTCGCCATATTTTGGAGAACCAAAAAAACCTCGATATTTTCCAACAGGCGGTTGATGACCTGATCGTTGATGGCGAGCGGGTCTTAGGTGTCATCACTCAAATGGGGCTGCATTTTAGGGCGAAAACTACAGTTTTGGCGGCAGGTACTTTTCTTGGTGGCGTCGTCCATGTGGGTATGCAAAATCATAGTGGTGGCCGGGCTGGGGATCCACCTGCTATCGCTCTAGCGCAGCGGCTCCGTGAGTTACCTTTGCGGGTAGATAGGCTTAAGACAGGAACCCCACCCCGAATAGACGCCCGGTCTGTGGACTTTTCTGTGATGCAAGAGCAACCGGGTGACACACCATTGCCCGTCATGTCTTTTCTCGGAACACGCGAGATGCATCCACGCCAAATCAGTTGTTATATCACCCACACCAATGAAAAAACACACGAATATATTCGTCAAGGGTTAGACCGGTCACCCATGTATACGGGCGTGATCGAAGGCATTGGGCCACGTTACTGTCCTTCCATCGAAGATAAAATTCATCGCTTCGCCGATAAGAATTCCCATCAAATTTTTGTTGAGCCTGAAGGGCTTAATACCCATGAACTCTATCCGAATGGTATTTCCACTAGCTTACCATTCGATGTTCAGCTAAATCTGGTGCGATCCATTAAGGGGTTTGAGAATGCCCACATCACCCGCCCAGGTTATGCCATTGAATATGACTTTTTTAACCCTCAGGATTTAACCCACAGCTTACGTGTAAAACATCTTGAGGGTCTTTATTTTGCAGGTCAGATTAATGGCACCACAGGTTACGAAGAAGCCGGTGCTCAAGGGTTGTTAGCTGGGCTTAATGCTGGATTGGAAGCGCTGGACAAAGAAGCTTGGCACCCGGGTCGTGATGAGGCCTATCTGGGGGTAATGGTTGATGATCTTATTACTCTTGGAACCAGCGAACCCTACCGTATGTTTACCAGTCGCGCCGAGTATCGACTTTTACTCAGAGAAGATAATGCCGAT
>JAIPFG010000165.1 GCA_021736745.1 Pseudomonadales bacterium | reverse complement strand
GGCCTTGGCGCTAAGGAATTCGTCGCTGAATTTGAAGCGGCTCACGATGACTATAATGCCATCATGGTCAAAGCACTTGCTGATCGTCTGGCAGAAGCGTTTGCCGAAAGAATGCATGAAAGAGTTCGCCAGGAATTTTGGGGGTATGGTGAAGATGAAAAATTATCAAATGACCAACTAATCAAGGAAAGTTATCAAGGCATCCGCCCAGCCCCCGGTTATCCTGCCTGCCCTGATCATACCGAAAAAACGGCCCTGTTTAATTTATTGCAAGCCGAACAACATACCGGTG
The DNA here is from genome assembly GCA_021736745.1 of Pseudomonadales bacterium. Lineage (GTDB taxonomy): Bacteria > Pseudomonadota > Gammaproteobacteria > Pseudomonadales > IMCC2047 > JAJFKB01. The sequence continues at coordinate 6,816 of JAIPFG010000165.1, read as the reverse complement.
TAACGCTCACAGAAAGTTTCGCTATGGCGCCGGCGGCCTCTGTCAGTGGCTGGTATTTTTCACATCCGGAATCAAAGTATTTTGGAGTTGGAAAAATCGATCGTGATCAGGTTGACGACCTCGCCGCCAGGAAAGGGATGTCGCGTGAGCTATTGGAGCGCTGGCTTAGCGCCAGCCTGGTATATGAACCATAAAACAATAGGTGAAAGCGTGTGAACAGTAGTAATGACCCAGAAAACAAAAAACTTACTCTTTGGCAGATCATTTCTAGCGTATTGGCTGCCGCCATTGGAGTGCAGAGCAATAAAAATCGACAACGTGACTTTACCAAAGCAAAGCCAAGCACCTATATTATTGCCGGCGTATTATTCACTCTGTTTTTTATCATTACCCTGGTCACTATCGTTAGGTTGGTATTAAATACAGCCGGCGGTTAAAACAACGCGTCCAGCAAACCTTGCAAATGCTTTATGCGCACGACAAATTGATACGAACTGGTTCTAAAGATATAAGAATTTGATGTTTTATAGAGCATGCGGAACCAAGTATGATGCGCTCCGAGCGAGTAATTTACCTCTAATGACAGGATTTTTGTTAAGCCATGTATGTTTACAATGATTGCGATCAACAAATAGTTAATGATCGCGTCGCCCAGTTTCGCGACCAAATGCAACGCTATTTGGCTGGCAAAATAAGCAGCGATGAATTTCTTCCCCTGCGCCTGCAAAACGGCCTTTATATTCAGCGACATGCACCTATGCTGCGTATCGCGATTCCCTACGGCATGCTTTCGGCAAAGCAAATGCGTATGCTCGCACATGTTGCCCGTACCTATGACAAAGGATACGGTCATTTCAGCACACGCCAAAACATGCAGCTACACTGGCCAAAACTAGAGCAGGTTCCAGATATTCTGGCGGACCTCGCCAGTGTCCAGATGCACTCTATTCAAACCAGTGGCAACTGTATCAGAAACACCACAACTGACCAGTTTGCCGGTGTCGCCAAAGACGAAATCGAAGATCCTCGCCCCTATTGTGAGCTAATTCGTCAATGGTCCACTTTCCACCCTGAATTCGCCTACCTGCCGCGTAAATTTAAGATTGCGGTCAATGCTGTTCGCAGTGCAGATCGAGCGGCAACCATGGTGCATGATATAGGCCTTCATCTTGTCACTAACGCAACGGGTGAAAATGGATTTAAAGTCTTTGTAGGCGGTGGTTTAGGGCGAACGCCGGTCATCGGCAGCTTGGTACGCGAATTTCTACCGAAAGAACATTTATTGTCCTATCTCGAAGCAATCCTGCGGGTTTATAACCGCTATGGACGACGCGACAATAAGCATAAGGCGCGTATTAAAATTTTGGTGAGAGCGCTTACCCCCGAAAAATTCACGGAAATGGTTGAGCAGGAATGGCAACAGATAAAAGATGGCCCTAGCACTGTTACTACCGCAGAGATTGAGCGTTTAAAATCCTTTTTCACAGAACCCGATTACGAGACGCTACCAGAAATCGACACCTCTTTCGAAGCACACAGAACGCAAGAGAAGGTTTTCGCTAACTGGGTATCACGAAACGTTTATCCTCACAAAAAACCAGGATATGCTGCCGTAACACTCAGTCTTAAAAAAACAGGGATTGCCCCTGGCGATGCGACGCATGAACAGATGGATATAATGGCAGATCTGGCCGAGCGCTATAGTTTTGGCGAGTTGCGTGTCAGTCACGAACAAAATATTGTGTTAGCTGATGTTAAACAATCCGATCTTTATCCGCTCTGGCAAGATGCTAAGCGCTATGGTTTTGCCACTCCGACCTTGGGTTTGCTTACCGATATGATCTGCTGCCCGGGTGGTGATTTTTGCGCTCTGGCGAATGCAAAATCCATCCCGATTGCGCAACAGATTCAGGAGCGCTTTAACGACCTCGATTATCTCTACGATATCGGCGACCTCGACCTGAATATTTCTGGCTGTATGAACGCCTGTGGCCATCATCACGTGGGCAATATTGGAATTCTTGGCGTAGATAAAAAAGGGGCCGAGTTTTATCAGGTATCACTGGGCGGTTCCTCTGGTATCGATGCATCACTCGGTAACATTTTAGGCCCCTCCTTCAGTGAAGATGCTATCGCAGATGTCATCGAAAAAATAGTCGATGTCTACGTTGCAAATCGTATTGAAGAAGAACGATTTATTGACACTTATCGGCGCATTGGCATCGATCCATTTAAACAACAGGTATATCGTAATGCCTAATGACTCAACTCAACACTGCATCATTAAAGATGGCATTATTCAGCCAGACCATTGGCATCTGGTAACCATACCGGAAACCGGTAATTATGATATTCCTCCAGGCGATATCATTGTCCCACTCAAACTTTGGCAGGAACAGGCAGATACCCTATCGCAGCATCCAGGCAAAGTGGGCATCTGGATTAACAGCCATGAGGAACCTGAATGGATCGCGGACAAACTGCGGCAATTACCGCTGATTGCCATTAATTTTCCTATTTTCACTGACGGCAGGGGTTACTCCTACGCACGCCTGCTCAGAGAACGTTATCATTTCCAAGGAGAAATACGCGCCATCGGCGATGTCACACAAGACCAGCTTTTTTATATGCGCCGCTGTGGCTTCGATAGTTTTGCTCTCAAAGAAGGCAAAGACATGGAGACCGCATTAAATGGTCTCGCCACTATCAGCCAGTCCTATCAAGCGGCTGTTGATCAACCTCAACCGCTCTTCAGACGTCGTTAAACCTTTCTTTCACGTCATTTGGCCGATAAACACGGCCAAATGACGTCGTATCGCTTGAAATGCCTATCGCCCTATTTATACTGCGATAAACCTGATCATAAAATCTCGGCATCATTAACTAATAAAACGCTGGGTACCTACTACATCAGCAGCGAAAGCACATCGCAAATTGCGAGGAGATTCACCATGAAAATCAATATCGATATCGATCTTTCCCCCAAAGAAGCCCGTGAAATGTTAGGTTTGCCTGACCTAGAGCCACTGCAAAAAGCGACGATGAAAAAAATTCAGGAAAAAATAAATCAAGGGGTTGAGGAAATGAGCGATCCAGAATTACTGTTAAAGCGCTATATGCCTTTGGGCATTCAAGGCATTGAACAATTTCAGCAGTTCATGTCTATGGCAGCAAAAGCGGCCACGGGCAAAGGCAACAAGGATGAATGATGGATACCAGTGAATACTTGAACGCCACCTGATGACCCTGCTTTCATTACGGAGAAACAATGTCGCCTTCCCCATACCCAAAGCTGCTTACACCGCTCGACCTTGGTTTTACCCAATTAAAAAATCGCGTACTCATGGGCTCAATGCATACCGGCCTGGAGGAATTACCCGACGGACATCAGCGCATGGCCGCCTTTTTTGCAGCGCGCGCCAGGGGTGGCGCAGGCTTAATTGTTACCGGCGGTTTTGGCCCAAATAAGGATGGTGCGATTCACCCCAAAGCTAAGCACATGGAAACGGAATCCGACATCACTAACCACCGTCTCATTACTGATGCCGTACATGAGGCCGGCGGCAAAATCTGTATGCAAATTTTACATTCCGGCCGTTATGCCTATTCGGAAAATCTTGTTGCACCCTCGCCCATTCGAGCCCCTATTAATGCCTTTGTTCCTCACGAACTCAGTCAGGAGGAAATTGAACAACAGATTCAGGATTTTGTTATTGCCGCAGGAATGGCTCAAAAAGCGGGTTATGACGGTGTTGAGGTTATGGGGTCGGAAGGCTATTTGCTAAATCAGTTTATTGCCAAACGAACCAATCATCGTCAGGATGAATGGGGTGGTAGTTTTGAAAATCGAATTAGATTTCCCCTTACTATTCTCAGACGGATTCGAGAGCGGGTCGGTACCAATTTTATTATTATTTACCGGCTATCAATGCTCGATCTGGTTGAAGACGGAAGTAACTATGAGGAAACCGTACAACTGGGGAAAGCTATTGCCGAAGCGGGAGCCAGTATTATCAATACCGGCATTGGCTGGCATGAAGCCCGTATCCCCACGATCGCCGCCAAAGTGCCGCGTGCCGCTTATAGCTGGGTGACTGCAAAATTCAGGCAGGCTTTGCCCGTACCCGTTATCACCTCAAATCGGATCAATACACCTGAAGTTGCTGAAACGGTATTGGCTCGGGGCGATGCCGACATGGTCTCTATGGCCAGACCCTTTTTGGCGGATCCTGATTTTGTGATAAAAGCCGCAGCCGGGAGGAGTGATGAAATCAACACTTGCATCGGTTGTAATCAAGCCTGTCTCGATCATATTTTCAATGAAAAAATAGCCACTTGTCTGGTCAACCCCCGAGCTTGCCATGAAACAGATTTTGTTATTAAACCCACCATCAACCCAAAAAAGATAGCCATCGTCGGCGCTGGACCGGCAGGACTCTCCTTTGCCGTAACGGCGGCACAAAGAGGACATCAGATATCTCTCTTTGATGCTGATGAAGAAATTGGCGGCCAGTTTAATATTGCCAAACGTGTGCCAGGGAAAAGTGAGTTTTATGAAACACTGCGCTACTACCAACGGCAAATTGAAATAGCTGAGATTGATCTTCAACTCAACACCCGAGTAACAGTGGATATCTTGAACGCTCAGGACTGGGATGAAGTGGTGATTGCGACGGGAATCATTCCACGTATTCCAGATATTGAAGGTATCAATCACCCTAAAGTGATGGGTTACTTGGATGTATTAAAACAAGGTAAACCGGTTGGCCAAAAAGTGGCTGTTATCGGTGCAGGTGGAATTGGTTTTGACCTCTGTGAATTTTTGGTCGATGGCGCGGAAGACACCAGCTTAGACATCCCTGCCTTTATGGCCAAGTGGGGTGTGGATATGACCTTCTCCAGCCGTGCCGGCGTTGAGGGAGTGTCACCTCAAGCGAAGCCGTCACCGCGCGACGTTTATCTACTCCAACGCAAAATCGCCAAAGTCGGCGAAGGCCTAGGCAAAAGTACCGGCTGGATACATCGAACCGAACTGAAGCATAAGGGCGTTAAGATGTTCTCCGGCTGCACCTACCAACGTATTGATGATGAAGGATTACACCTCACCATTAATGGCGAGCCTAAGCTGTTAACTGTCGATAACGTCATTATTTGCTCGGGACAGGAGTCTTTACGTGATTTAGTCAACGGGCTCAACAAGCCTTATCATTTGATTGGCGGTGCGGATCAAGCGACTGAACTCGATGCCAAACGCGCCATCGATCAGGGAACTCGGCTCGCAGCTCAAATATAAATAAACGCCCAGCAATATTTCTTTAACAACGAATAAGGTGTCAGATGGATACAACCGGCTTTGATCTCTGTTCAGCCCAAAAACTACTTAAAGAGGGTTTCGCTCCTTGGGTTCAGGAACTGGACATTCAGTTCGATAAAGTAGCCGATGGCGAGGCAATTCTTAGAGTTCCGCCTTCTGCGCGTCTGAATCGCATAGGTGGTACCATTTGTGGGCAAGCCATTATGGCTCTGGCGGATACGGCAATGGTATTCGCCGTTTCATCGGCCGTTAATGCCTATGTCCCCATGACTACTGTATCGCAATCCTCATCCTTCCTTCGCCCAGCGGCAGACGCGGATCTTATTGCTCATGCCAGTATTATTAAACGAGGCCGAAATATCGTTTATGGCGAGGTTAATCTGTACACGGAGCGACCGGACAAACCTATCGCACATATTACCAGTACTTACATGTTGCTTTAGCGAACGCACGACGATTCAAAAAACGGTTTATTCAGGTAGCGAAGGCTTCCCGCTTTTCGCTTTTATCCAGTTTTTAAGGCAAGAGACTTGGGCTTTGATATCTTCCATAATGCGATAGTTAACGGGCACCAAAATCAGTGTAATAAGCGTCGCAAAAATAACCCCAAAACCCACTGAAATTGCCATGGGGATTAAAAACTGAGCCTGTGTCGAGCGCTCAAACAACAGCGGCAACAGACCAAAAAAGGTGGTGAGGGATGTCAGCATGATGGGTCGAAATCGCGAAACCCCAGCGCTCAGTATTGCTTTATTCACAATCTCGTTAATACCATGATTGCCCTTTTCGGCAACGGATTGTCGCCGCTTATTAATAAAGTCCACCATGACCAGGCTGTCATTCACCACTACGCCAATCAACGCCATAATACCCAGCACACTCATGATGGATAAATCGGCACCCATCAGCCAATGACCTAATACGGCACCGACCGCCCCAAAAGGAATAACGGACATCACTATCAGCGGCTGAAAATAGGATTTAAAGGGAATCGCCAATAAACAATAAATCACAAACAGGGCAACCAGGATACCGGTAAAAATACTACTTAATGACTCCTGTTGTTCCCTCGCTTCGCCTTCTAAGGAGTAGCTGATACCGGGATATTGTAGCAACAGTTCGTCCAAATAAGCCTTCAGGTCTGACTGTAACACTGTCGTATTGGTTGCTTGCTTGTCAATATCTGCCGTCACGCTGACCGTGCGATACTGGTCAATACGATTGATCGCCGCCGGTCCCCTTCCTGGCTTTAAACTCGCCACATGCAACAATGGAGCCTGTCCTCCACCAGGGAGACTGATCAGCATGTTCTCAAGATCAGCGATGGAACGCCTTTCAGTGATAGGAAATCTCACCAAGACACGAACATCATCTCTACCGCGCTGTACTCGCTGAGCCTCAAATCCTTTGAAGGCACGGCCTACTTGAAGAATAATATCACGACGGGTCAGCCCGAGTGCCAACCCCTGTTCGGTTAATTCAACCTGTAATTCTTCCTTGCC
>JAIPFG010000164.1 GCA_021736745.1 Pseudomonadales bacterium | reverse complement strand
GTTGATTGTCTTGCATCTTATTGATGGCTTTACCCTGGATGAATTAACCACCATCCTGGATATTCCATTGGGAACCTTAAAATCAAGATTACACAGAACCAAGTTAGAGCTAAAAAGATTGCTAGCAGTGGAACCTTTTCATGTCGGTAAACGTGAAAGAGACATAGGGTAAAAAAGATGAATTGTTCTGAATTACGACAGAAGTTGTTAGATAACCTGGTTCCCATCGACGAAATCAGTTCGGATCCGCAGGTTTTGAGTCATCTGGAGTCCTGTACATTATGCCAGCACTTTTGCCAGGATTATCAGCTGGATGAAATGCTACGGAAAATAGTTGTTCCTCCACCTAGTCCAGGATTTGTCGAACGAAGCATTGCAGTGGCTATTGCTCAAAATGCCCCAACAACAAGTCACCATCTATTAACCGCTGCGGCGGCTGTGGTAATTCTGACCCTGACATTTGGTTTAATCTATAACCAGGATATTGATCAGGCGGATATCACACAGACACAACAGCACAGAATGAAGATGGCAGTCAATCAAACCAAAAACATTCATGTCGTTATTGAAAGCAATACCTACCAGGCTAATGCAACAATCAAAGTCTCTTGGGCAGAAAATTTATTTCTTCAAGGTTATGAAAGTATTCATGAATTAAATTGGCAAACTGAATTATTGGAAGGGAAAAACGTTATTAAGCTGCCCTTGATCTTACAAGGCGACGCCGGAGGTTATGTTGATATTTCCTATGAGTCAGGAATCGATGCCGGCAGTGTCAGAGTTGTTGTCAGCAAAGTTTGATGAAGGCGTATCATTTAGTATGAAGATAAGCATTTATAAATTATTTCTGGTGATATTGCTGAGTGCTATGATGCGCTCACCCCTCTATGCGGGTAATGGAATTCATATCAGTATCATAGAGGGAGAGCTTCCACCTGAAGAAAAAATTCACCTCATTAAGCTACCGCCCGTGGTGTTAGATAAAAACGAAAAGCCAACTCTACCGGAAAGTCCTGTAACGGGCCGTCAAGTCATACCCCCCCCTGCTGGTATTGGTAATCAAGGGCCGGCTATCGAGCAATTTATTAAGAAACAAAAGGTCGCTGATGACAACGTAAAAAAAGAAAAAGACAAGCCGGTTCAAGCACAGGTGATTTCAACTGGAAATCACTTAAGATCTGAAGTGGATCAAGGAAACAATCACTCCACATTGTTGGGTATACAAAAAAGTGAACTTAAACCGCAGCGACCTGAGACTGATAGTAGGCCTAGTGTTCCCGATCGACCATTACGACCTGAGAAACCGGATGTCTCAGATTTGCCAGAAAGGCCTGAAATTCCAGATCGTCCAGAAAGGCCTGTAAGACCCAATCGACCTGATCGCCCCGATCGTCCAGAACTACCAGCAAGACCTGATCGTCCTGGTCGATAATTAGTTTCAAACAAACTAAGGTAGGATTTTGTTAGGTGGGGTAGTCGTTACAAAAAAGCCCCGCATGCGGGGCTTTTTTGTACAAAATAACCAATAGGCTTATTCGTCGTTTAAATCGCCCATTGCAGTAGTGTTAAATCCGCCATCGACATAAAGAATTTCTCCGGTAATGCCTCGAGCCAAATTGGATAAAAGAAAAGCAGAGGCATCGCCTACCTCGTCAATGGTGGTATTGTGTCTGAGAGGCGTTTGCTTTTCATTGTAATCGAGCATACGGCGGAAGCTTTTGATGCCGGAGGCGGCGAGTGTTCTGATAGGGCCAGCGGAAACGCCATTAACGCGAGTACCCTCAGGTCCCAGACTACGGGCCATATAGCGCACATTCGCCTCCAGACTGGCCTTTGCTAACCCCATTACGTTGTAATTGGGCATCGTACGTTCTGAACCGAGATAAGTCAGGGTTAATAAGGCACCGTGCCGTCCTTGCATCATTTCACGACCGCCTTTGGCCAGGGCAACAAAACTGTAAGAACTAATGTCGTGGGCGATTTTAAATCCCTCACGGGTAGTGACATCTACATAGTTTCCATCCAACTCGTGGCTAGGGGCAAACCCAACGGCATGAACAATGCCGTCCAAACCATCCCATTGCTGGCTTAAATCAGAAAACACGGACTCTATTTGCGCATCATCGGCAACATCGCAGGGAAGAGTGATCTTTGAACCCCAGTTTTCCGCAAAGCCCTCTACACGGGATTTCAATTTTTCATTTTGATAGGTAAAGGCGAGCTCTGCACCTTCACGATAGCAGGCTTCGGCAATGCCCGAAGCGATTGATAATTTACTGGCAACCCCAACAATCAAAATCTTTTTACCAGAGAGAAAACCCATAGCGAATTCCTTAAAGTTTATGACGAATGTAGCAAGAAATGCGGGCTAGTATAGCGAAAGCATCGACTAAATTCGATAAAGAGTTAGCAGGTAGCTGGAAAGTGTCTTGTCAGTAGAAAGCGGCTCGCATCAGGGCGCGAGTATATTCATGGTGAGGTTGTTTGAAAATGGTATCGGCATCGCCCTGTTCAACCACCAGGCCTTCTTTCATGACCATGAGTTCATGGCTGAGAGCTTTGACGACAGCCAAGTCATGACTAATAAAAATGTAACTAAGCTGATATTTCAGTTGAAGATCGCGCAAAAGGTCGACGATTTGTGATTGGACTGTTCTGTCCAGTGCGGAAGTGGGTTCGTCAAGAATAATGAGTTTGGGTTTCAGTATCAGCGCACGCGCAATGGCAATCCGCTGTCGTTGGCCACCGGAGAACTCATGGGGGTAGCGATCACGCGTCTCGGGATCCAGTCCGACTTCCTCGAGCGCTGCAATGACTTTCTGCTCATGTTGGGTTTTATTATCCGGATCGTGAATGCCTAACCCTTCGCCGACAATCTCGGCAATAGACATGCGTGGGCTCAGGCTGCCAAAAGGATCTTGAAAAACTATCTGAATTTCACGTCGTAACGGGCGCATTTGTGATTGATTTAACCCACTGATAGCTTGTTGCTTAAAGCAAATGAGTCCTTTACTTTCAATCAGGCGTATCAGTGCCAAACCCAAGGTTGTTTTTCCTGAGCCGCTTTCGCCGACAATGCCGAGCGTACGGCCCTGCTTAACTTCGAGATTAATATCCCTGACCGCCTTTATGTAGTCGACCACGCGAGCCATGACACCTTTTTTAATCGGAAACCAAACATTTAGATTTTCCGTGCTTAAAAGCGGTTTAGCCTCTGTCATGATGGCCGCGGGAGTACCTTTTGGTTCAGCGCTGAGGAGTTTAATGCTGTACTCATGGGTAGGTGCGGTAAAAATCTGAGTGGTGTTCCCGGATTCAACAATTTTGCCCTGATGCATGATGCAAACCTGATCGCTAAAATGACGTACGATTCCCAAGTCATGCGTAATTAATAAGATGGCCATTCCTATTTTCTTTTGTAAGTCCGCAAGCAAATTAAGAATTTGCGCTTGTATGGTCACATCCAAGGCGGTGGTGGGTTCGTCCGCGATCAATAAATCAGGTTCGTTCGCTAGCGCCATGGCAATCATGACACGCTGGCGCTGACCGCCTGAGAGTTCATGGGGGAATGCGCCCAGCTTTTGTTGAGGGTTGCGAATGCCGACCAGCGCCAACAGCTCCAAAATACGTTTAGTGGCTTGCTGTCCTTTGATATCTTTATGCAGGAACAGGACTTCACGGATTTGTTTTTCCACCGTATGTAGCGGATTCAGTGAGGTCATTGGTTCCTGAAAGATCATGCTGACCCGGTTGCCACGAATTTTTCGTAGTTGTTCCGGATTAAGGTTGATGACTTCCTGACCATCAAACAGGATGCTGCCGCTCGGATGGCTGGCGGTGGGGTAGGGCAGTAATTGTAATACGGATAAGGCTGATACGGATTTACCGGAACCAGACTCCCCAACCAAGGCCAACGTTTTGCCTTTTTCCAATTGGAAAGACACCCCTTTTACTGCGTGAACCTGTGAACTGTTGACCTTAAAGTCAACACTCAGATTTTTGACCTGTAGAATCGGGAACGTGCTCATACTAACGTTTTCCTTGGGTCAAAAGCATCGCGTGCCGCCTCGCCGATAAAGACCAGCAGTGTTAGCATGATGGAGAGCACTAAAAATGCAGAAATACCCAGCCAAGGGGCCTGCAAATTGGATTTTCCTTGCGCCACGAGCTCGCCCAAGGATGGCGAGCCTGGAGGCAAACCAAAGCCGAGGAAGTCCAGGGCGGTTAAGGTCGTAATAGCGCCGGTCAATATAAATGGCAGAAAGGTCATGGTCGCGACCATGGCGTTGGGTAATATGTGTTTAAACATAATGCTGCGATTACCCAAGCCGAGGGCGCGTGCGGCCCGGACATATTCAAGATTACGGCCACGTAAAAATTCTGCACGGACCACATCAATCAAAGCCATCCAGCTAAAGAGCAGCATGATTCCAAGTAACCACCAAAAGTTTGGGACAACAATACTGGACAGGATAATAAGCAGGTAGAGGCGAGGTATGCTGCCCCATATCTCAATAAACCGTTGCCCAAAGAGATCAATCTTTCCTCCATAAAAACCCTGCATGGCACCCACAGCAACCCCAATCAGTGAGCTAATAATGGAGAGTGTCAACGCAAACAGCACTGAAATACGAAAACCATAAATGACACGTGCGCTAACATCTCTTGCCTGGTCGTCCGTCCCGAGCCAATTTTCTTTGCTGGGGGGAGAGGGGGCCGGCTGATCAAGGGAGTAATTAATGGTGTCATAGCTATAGCGAATGATAGGCCAAACAATCCAGCCTTTTTCATTGATCAGGTCAGCGACAAATTCATCCCGGTATTCTGCTTCTGTTTCAAACTCTCCACCAAAGGTGGTTTCCGGATAGACCTTGAAAACGGGCATATATATCGCATGATCGTAATAAACCAGAATAGGCTTATCATTGGCGATAAACTTCGCAAACAGGCTTAATACAAATAAAATGAGAAAGATCCAAAGGGAGTAATAGCCGCGCTTGTGGGATTTGAAAACATCAAGACGACGTTTGTTAATAGGGTTGAGTTTCAATTTCGGCATCAATTTTCCCGACTCTCAAAATCAATCCGGGGGTCCACCAGGCTGTAGGTGATGTCGCTGATTAATTTAATCAGCATGCCGAGCAGGGTAAAGATAAAAAGTGTACCGAAGAACACTGGGTAGTCCCGATTCAATACTGACTCGAAGCTGAGCAGTCCGAGGCCGTCTAGGGAGAAAATCACTTCAATTAACAATGATCCTGCAAAAAATATTTCAATCAGTAGACCAGGGAAGCCGGCGATGATAATCAGCATGGCATTGCGAAAGACGTGACCGTAAAGGACTTGATTTTCCGCCAAGCCTTTGGCTCGGGCGGTGATGACGTATTGTTTGTTGATCTCGTCGAGAAAGGAGTTTTTGGTGAGCATGGTCAGTGTGGCAAACCCGCCAATCGACATGGCGGTGATGGGCAGAACCAGATGCCAGAAATAATCAAGTATTTTGCCGATGAGGCTTAATTCTGCCCAATTAGGTGAGGTCAAGCCGCGCAAGGGGAACCAGTCCAGATAACTGCCGCCGGCAAAAAAAACAATTAGGAAAATTGCGAATAAAAAGCCTGGTATGGCGTAGCCGACGATCACGAAAGTACTGGTCCAGAGATCAAATTTTGAACCATGTTTAATGGCTTTTTTTATACCCAGCGGAATGGAAATCAGATAAATAATTAAGGTGCTCCAAAGTCCGAGGGAAATGGATACTGGCATTTTCTCCAAGATCAGGTCGGTGACTTTGGCGTCGCGATAGAAGCTATCGCCAAATTGGAAAGTGGCATAGTTTTTCATCATTAGCCAAAAACGTTCATAAGCTGGCTTGTCAAAACCATAGAGGCGTTCGATTTTAGCGATCAACTCAGGATCCAGTCCCTGTGCACCCCGATACTTGCTGTTCTGTTGACTGCTGGTCGATCCGCGTACTTCGGTCTGCCCCGCACCGCTGATGCGAGAGGTCGCACCGCCGGTATCCAACCCCTGAATACGCGCGAGTGTCTGTTCTACCGGGCCGCCCGGTGCGATCTGAACGATTGCAAAATTGATCAGCATAATCCCGAACAGGGTCGGAATCATCAATAGAAGCCGGCGTATGATATAGGCTGACATGCGGGTTAGTTAATCACTGTAAGAGGTTAATGTTTTTATTTTTTTGTCCACCAGGTGTCTATGCCTAAGCTGAATTTTGCCATCACTTGGGGCCGCTCAAATTTATCCCAATAGGCGATGCGATAGCTACGATTATGGAATTGAGGGATGACATAATGCCCCCAGAGAAGCACGCGATCAAGTGCGCGCGTTCGGTTCACCAGGGCTTCCCTATCCGGTGCGCCAATCACTTGTTCGATTAGAGCATCGACCACTGGGTCTTTAATACCCATCAGATTTCTGCTGCCGGGACGGTCGGCCTCGCTGGAGTGCCAAAAGTCTCTTTGTTCATTGCCTGGTGAGTTAGACTGACCGAAAACGGAAACAATCATATCAAAATCAAAGTTGTTAAGCCGATTAATGTATTGCTGCGGATCGATGACACTCACGTTTACTTTAACGCCCAGTCTAGCGAGATTTTTCTTAAAGGGTAAGACAACGCGCTCAAAAGTCGGGCTAACGAGGAGAATCTCAAACGCCATGATTTGACCCGATTTAACATGGGTTAGCTGGTTGTTCTTGATTTGCCAACCGGCTTCTTTCAACAGACTTAATGCCTGACGTATGTTGCTGCGAATATTGCCGTCACCTTTCGTGGTAGGTGGTTGGTAGGGAGTAGTAAAAACCTCCGGTGGTACCTGTGCTTTATAGGGTTCGAGAATCGCCCTTTCCTCAGGACTTGGCAGACCAGTCGAGGCCAATTCGGAGTTGGAGAAATAACTATGGGTACGGGTGTAGGCACTATAAAAAATATTTTGATTGGTCCATTCAAAATCAAAGGCGTAAGCCAAAGCCTGGCGAACCTTGGGGTCCTTAAAATAGGGGCGGCGTGTGTTATAGGCAAAAGCCTGCATGCCGGTTGGGTTATGGTTGGGCAGTTCCGTTTTAATGAGTTGGCCATTATCGAACTGCGGCCCGGTAT
>JAIPFG010000163.1 GCA_021736745.1 Pseudomonadales bacterium | reverse complement strand
ACATTGACTTTTCTTCGACTGCCGCAATTAAGCGGAGCTTTGAGAGTGTTTTCTTCCAAATCTTAATGGTCACAAATTCATTCTTCATGTAGTTAATTTACACCTTAGTAATATGATTGTCAACACAAAAAGTGCCCAAACCGGCGTTAACATCGCTCTGGAGTCAGCCAGCGCCGCGTCGTCGGTTTTATGATTATCGGTTTGCATTTTACTTATCCTTTGGTTGCAATAAGTCGCGAGCGCTTTCACCGTGCCCGTTGACTGATCATTTGTTCAAGCCTATCAGCAACTTCTGACGGGTGGCGCCAGTCGTGATCTGTTTTTGGAATGACCGGGTAAGCCTGCCCCGAATCCACAACGACAAACACCGCTAAACCGCGCTCGCTGTCAGCAATGTAATGGGCGTGACCCTTTGGCGCCGGAAACCGTCTCTCCATCTCCCTTAAGAATTTGGCAACGACAGAGTTGGTCACAGTCTCCCCGTTAAGCATCTCGATATAGTGAGATACCATAGCGTCCACCCTGGAGTAGTCGTCCATATTTGTCCGTGGAAACCATGGCGAAATCCTTTGTCCAAGATTAAAAAACTTGGCACGGAGTGAGCTATCCTTCGCCCCTTCCCACGCTTGAATTTCATCTGCCATCTCATCAAGTATCCCAATGATATACTCGCTCGCCGTGGTGTTTTCCCGAAAATAATGGTACCCGATGACCGGGTCATTTTCATAAATCCACTGCATAACTTTTTTGATCTCACGTTTTGCAGTAAAAAAACCTATTATCCTCTTTATTGGCTTCATGCCTCGGCCCTCCGCTTGTTGAATGTTATTCCGGTTCGTGTCCAAGTATTTGTGAATGACCGACAAATAAATAGGTACTCTCACCGTCTTTCAGCATATCGTAATTAAAATTCGATTGAATTAAAACCACCTCTCCCGGCTTTAAATTCATCGCCTTGATATGCTCGCCCTCGCCCACGCTCACCACCTTGCCCTTGATGGGCGTTTGCCTGTCATGTTTCTCTGTGGGCGGAATATAGATACCGCCAGCACTCTTCGTGATTTCAATTTTTTCGACCAGTGCCCGATCGCCCAGGGCTTCAACTTGTTTCATTTACTTCCTTCTTTCTGTTAACAACGTCCCGTAGTTACCATCACCATCCTTTACGAGAACCCTCGCATGAACAATGTACGGACGCTTGAAATACTTATTCATGCGAGAGATTGCTGCACCTTTTCTCTTCACAATCGACTCGACCATATGATATCCGGACGAGCCAAGGCCCTCAATCTTATACTTGTAAACAGTATCGTTCATTTTTACGGACCTCCGACACCGCCAGCATCTCCTTCGGCAGGCGGGCTTGCAACCTCAGCAATAAACCCAATTGCAACATCACGACATTCTGAGCCATAGTTTTCTGACATGAAAAAATCATCACCAAGACGATTTAATGCAGCGTGCACAGCGTCAGCACTTACCGGAGCGCGTATTGTTATAATTGGAAGTGTAAAATCAAGGCTGCCTGATTCAAGTCTCGATAAAACGATAGATGCTTGCTTGAATTGCTCAACAGACTTCAAGTATCCAAGATAATCCACGGCATTGGACACAGTCTGGACCTTTTCCGAAACATCTCCGACCATCAGGTAGAGATTCTTTGAGTCCTCCTCCAGCTTCTGGACATAGCTATCAATACTACGCCTTGCGAGCAAAGACGCTCCAATTATCGAAAAAATGACTATAAGCAAAACATCAATCAATACCCTCATTATTGCCTTCACCTGTCCTCCTTACCTCGACATCGCTCTTTTTGACAAAGGCAGTACCTCCGTCATCAAGAACAACCGGAATATGGATTGCAGCATCTGGCGGCCCGGGTGGCCGATAAGTTGCCTTTCTCCATTTAAAAGCATGAACCACTTCTGCTGTCAGTCCCTTGAATCGACCGCCGGTAATGTAAACATTAGCTCCCGGTCGTAGTTTTGGCTTCGCCAACGCTTTCCTCGCTTTCAAGATCTAAGGCTTTCTTGTTTCGCGCCATCGTATGGCGGGGATCTATATCGCCAATGGGTTTTTCAAGACATGCGTGAGAAATCAAATCAATCAAGTCCAAGAACGATTTGCTCAGGAGAAACTCTCTCTCGATATCGGCAATGGCGTCGCCACCATGGACAAAAACCACAGCAGCAACAACATGTGGATCTTTTCGAGCTATCTCATCAAAATTCTTCGGGTCAATACCGATTTTTTTGATGGCAGATTTTACCGATGCCGGGAATGTCTTGAGATTATTGTAAAGCGCAGACCCGCTAAAGGACTCCTCCAACAAACTAATTTTCTTGGCGTGACGAACAACAAAATACCTGTGCAACACATTTTCTCTATGCATCCTTCCCTCCTTTAGAATGAACCGGGTGAAACCTGAGCGCAGGTATATCCTTCATCACGCCACATTTTCACCACTTTATCCCTGTCATCAAAAATACATACGATCTTCTTTAGGAATTCCTCAGGAAGACCGGTTGTCAGCCATGACCTTTTCAGCTCCTCATCCGGGGTGTAGTCTCCCCTTGGCCGCATCAATAAATAATCATACGGAACACCTTCATCTTCGAGCCACCGCTCGGTTATCCCGCGAACCTCGTCGCCCCTTCCGCTGAATATCATGATCATGGCCCCGGACCTATGAAGATCCCTGGCCAGCCTGATGACGCTATTCTTGGGCTTGTCAAATCCGCAGGCTTCAAAAAAAGCTGTCCAGTCCGGCTTCTCCAGCCCGCGATCCTTGATAAAATGCAGGCGATGGCTTATGTCTGCCAATGTTCCGTCTAAATCAAAAATATAGATAGACTTGGTATCGTCCGTCCTGTCGTTTGCTGATGTCATACAATACCTTTTTTGGTGTTAAAAATTTTAGCGGCCAGGAAAGAGGGCCAGCCCTGACCGCTGTGATGGGCCACACTTGCGGCGCAACAAATCAAACGGAGGGGCGCTTTTATATTAAACGCCCAGGTGCAGGACACGCTCAACGCGCCCCTCCATTAAGTGCATTAAAGACTACCTGCATCCGCCAGTGTATACAAAATCTTTCTCTCAATTACTCCGCGCCATTTCTCGCGTACAATAGCAAACGGTTGTGGCGCGAGGTTGTGGTCTTCAAAAATAAGAGATTCACCGTTTTCTCGCAGCCACTTCAACATCTGGGCCGTGTCCGTAATATTATCGGGCACCTTTTTGCCGTCTACACTCTCAATAATATTATAGGAATGCGCACAAACAATGCGAACATCACTCTTCGGCACGTCGGGTGATATGAGCGCAAGTCGCAGAATGTACTTTGACCGGACTTTTTTATTAACAGCCTTCTTGACCGGCGCCTTAGCCGGCGCTTCTGTCGCTTTCGCGTTTTTTGTTTTATCTGCCATTGTGTTCTCCCTTTTCCCTTAAATTAAAGTCATGCCATTTTCCATGCAAAGGGACTCCACGGTTTTGCCTGTAATCCTTGGCGCAACAAAATACATAAGTCCGCTGGCCCTTATGGAAGCGATCGTTGCAGCTTCGGCAAAGCGCAACGGAACGCCGTGCTTGATAAGTCCATAACGAAGACACTGCCTCAATACGCGATAATGCCCATCGCTAATATTACACTCCCTTGCTGTTCTTCCTGATCCATACATTTCCACGATGTAATCAACAACAAGCTTTCTGCGCTCGAAATCGACCTGCAAATCCTCCCCTGCAAGAATATGACCGGTTACGGATTCTATTGTTGACGGACGAAAAATCACAGCGTGACCGGATCTGCCCAGCCTGTGATTGGAAATGAAATTGATCGTGGACCTTGAGCTTCTTCTCAGGTCCCGGCTAACCTTTCTTTTGTGTCTCATTTTTCGATACTGCATTCTTCGGTTAAAAGCTTTGTCGCTCATTTCTTTATACCATTTTTGGGGCCAGTACTGGTATAGTCAGTACCATGAAATCCATACCCACGAAATTTAATCGCGGTAACGCTCGGCTTTACCGTCATGGTGGCCCCGCATTTTTCGCATTTGCGAATTCTATTCTTAAACGAGCTGATAATGCTTTTTTCGTGTCCACATCGAAGACATTTGAGTTCATAAAAAGGCATCTTCCGCTCCTCCTTGTCTCTTTATTCTTGTATAGAAATACGAATAGGCCTTCGCTGGCGAGTCAAACACTCGGCTTGTCCAGGCCATGAGGTTTATCTTGTTTTTGATGAGATGCTCAATCACAGCCTCTGTCGGAACACCAAGATCCCTGGACGCTATCATCATGTATTTCCCGCCCACGTCAAGCCTTTTACGACACCACTCGGCACCATGAATCTGTCTGGCATAATACCTGAGCGTTCTGGTTATTGGCCCGACAAACTCAGACCGCAACCGATAAACCCTGCAAAACGCCCGGGCATAATCCTTAACGCTCGCAAACGATGTCGCCTCCAGAACGAGATCCGGAATAGGTTTATGGCTTATATCGCCAAGAATCCTGATGTTCTTACCGTGATAACTGTTCCTCTTCTGGTCGCTAACCATAAACCCTCCAAAACGTGTACTGACACATTGGACAGAGGTGCATTCTTTCAATTTGAAAGTCAGTAGCCATAGGATTCTCTATTTCACTGCAAAGGTTTTTCCCTCTCATTGAAATATGGAGAATTTTATCGTCACAGCAAAACTTAATGCCATATCCGGCAAGCTCTGCAAGAACATCGCCCCTCAGGGCAAAACACTCCTCGGAAGAAAGCTTTCTGCCCATAAAACCCATGCCCGGATATGGTACAATAACGCCCTTCGCTGGAGGTAAATACTCGATAGAGTAGAATTCGTCTGAAGCGGTAGAGATATACCACTCCAGACGAATTCCCGATTTAATAGCAGATAAATACATGATGCTACCCGGCCATCAACCTATGGGAAAAAAACCTTGGCAATCACGCTTTGACGAAAAGCGTCAGAATGCACGCCAAGATCATTCTTTTTGGTGTACTCTTCGGGAGTTATCTCCATCTCGAAAAGCTTGCGCGGCACATCTTCCGCACTCACGTTCATGTGAGCGGCGATAGAATCAGCCATCGCTCTTCTCCTGAAAGATGACTCCCTGATCTCTTTATGGCTCTTCGCCATTGCTTCCGCAGACATGTCAAAGACGCGGACCGTATCAAGCTCCGCGCGATTTTTGACCTTGTCAACTTCAAAATAAACCAGAACGCCATCGCTAATGGAGTCGCCGCTGTCATCCTTTTTTGGGCCGCCATCCATAAAAATGACATTGTTTATAGAGATATCAGGAGGAAGTGATGCCTCATCGTCGTCTTCGGGACTGGTATCAAGGTTAGAAAACCACATGGAGCTCTGCTCCGAAACGACAATTAAAACCCAGACGATCTCCCAGTCTTCCGGGTTTATTTTTACTTGGACGATCATTTTTTTCTCCTTAAGAGCTTCTGCACACTACCAGAACCAGCACTGCTCTTTGGTTTTCCTGGGGTCCCCCTGATTTCCTTGTGGCTTTTCGCCATTGCTTCCGCAGACATGTCAGAGACATGGTCAACGGCTTCCTCGGAGTCCGTCTCCACGTAATCAATAGAAACAGCAAATCCATTGTTGTAGCCCATTGTTTTCTCCGAGTACATATCCAAGCGCTGCCTTGACCTTAGTATTTCTGAATATCTGGCAATACCCGGAAAAGCCTTCAAGGTCTTCGGATCCAACAGCGCCAGCAGCGTCTTTAATTCATAGAAACTTATGAAGATCTGTTCGCTGCAAAGTCTATAAACTATATTCCTTACAGACTTTACCGCAGCCGCAGGGGATACGCGCTTTACACGCGTACCCCATCCCCAAAGCCGAACCTCACCGGGATTGTTCTGTTTCCTCTCGATCATCCGACCGAGATAGAAACTCAATACCATCATAGCCAAAGTGCCCAGAATCTGCAGGTACGTAACTATACTCATCTGCCCCTTCCTTTTCTTTGATTTCTCTTTCAACGAAACCGGCTAATACCGGCTCACCATTTTTAAAAGTCGATACCGGATAGTGATAGCGCTCCCTTACTATGCGACTATCACCGTCGCGACTGATCACGTCAGTCTCGATTATGGGCTCAACCTCGACAGCGTCTGACACTTTCGATCGCCCGGAGACCTCGTAAACACTAAATACTACCCGGCCATCAGCATCTTTCCGAGGCTCTGCCACGACAGCCTTTAGCATCCTCCACGGATACCAAACGACTCGTCCATCCACGACCTCGACAGCTGAGCATTCCCAGCGTTGGCCGGGTTGGGCTACAGACGATGTAAAGTCTGCGACTACAAGGTCATCGTCTTCGCCGAAGCGGTACGGGCGACCACTTATCACAACGGCAGCTCTTGTTAAGACTACCGCCTTTACGCCTGATACCACATCGACTGGTAGCCACATCTTGGTATCATGGTTACCAATTTTAATAGAACCGATGTAGCACGCCCTGACGACGTCGTTCAGGCTGAACCGCCAAGTTCTAAGCCCATTCAACGCGCGTGTGTCCAGCATGTTTTCATAGAAAATATGCTCGCCCTTTTTGGGCATCCTTGAAGAAAGGAATACCTTTTGGTCTCTTCTCTCTTCGATTTTAGAGACGATAAAAGTCTCTGTTACTTGTTGTGTTGGATTCTCCTGCACTAGAAACCTCCTTCTTGGATTTAAAATATCAGCAGCCACCATGGCAGCTAATAATCATTCATATATCATATACCGTTTTTTTTACTCGAATATTACCGGTACCGCGCACGCGCTGAGCATGTCGTTGAACGGGTCAAAATCGACCTTCTTCCTTCATCCGCCGGCATTACTGCACCGCACGTAAGGTTTCAACCGGACAAGCCGGTTAAACCGGCGTTAGGTTACTCGTCATCCTCATCAAAATTCACAAATCCGATAGCGAACTGCCACAACCAGCTTGACCCATCCACATAAAGTCTTGGGCTTACCCATGGCTCACTACGCTGCACCAAATCAGGGTCGCATCCAGGCATATCAATATCTATCAGCTTTTCACGTCCATCCTTTTTAAGGATAAACCCATATCTTCCTCCATTGTCTGCTGATGGGTTTCTTTCATAGGTAACGTC
>JAIPFG010000162.1 GCA_021736745.1 Pseudomonadales bacterium | reverse complement strand
AGTGGCCATGAGAATGAGTTTATCGTTAGAGATATTGCTGAATTGGTGGCTGAGGCAATTGAGCTGGAAAAAATTTCATTGAAAGATGTGCCCCAATTAATGCAGGAAATGGCGGATGCTGTTACCAGGCAGGTGGTCAATGAAATGGAAAGTCGGTTGGCCGCACTGGTAGCAACATTGCCAAAAGCTGACGTTGATTCTGCAGATACTTCAAGATTCCTTGCAAATTCAGCCTTTAATGAGGAAAAGGCGCTTCCCGAAACAGTCGAACCTCCGGGTGCTGCCGGCAAAATCGAAACGGTGTTTGTTGAGGGTTTCTCTGAAAATAAAGCGCCTGTGCTAGAACATCCAGGGACTAAAATTCTCTCTGCCCCTTGGAAAATTGCGCCGGTATCAGCAGCAAAATTACCGGAATACTGTATTCCTGATAAGGAAAAACCTCGAATTGTCGTGGCGGTCAAGCATATCGGTAAGATATTGGCTGATTTTAGTCTAATTGAGGAATCCCGGGATGTTGATAGCAGTTTTCTGGATTTTGAATTTAATGAGTTCGATGACAATGCACTGGAGGCAGCTCTGCGTGTCAGTGAAAGCAGGGGCGGGGAAGATGGCCCGGGGGCAGAAATCGTGGTGGTTTGTATTGGTCCGGAAGACGCCGAGGTGACGCTCAGAAAAGCCCTGGCTAAAGGGGCTGACCGCGCTGTGCGAATCTGGGATGACAGCCTGATCGGCGCCGATCCTGTATCGATAGCAAGTGCTATTGCGGGAGTGTGTACTATGGAAGAGGCTGATCTGATTTTTACAGGGGTGCAGTCCAGTGACAAGGCGAATGGGGCAACCGGAGGGTTAGTCGCAAGAATGCTGGGGCGGCCCTGCGCGGCTGTTGTGGTAGGGGTCGACTGGGATGGGGGAGATACTCTTACGCTCACACGGGAATTGGAAGGGGGAATGATGGAACGCTTTACTGCCCCATTCAAGTGTGTAATGGCCGTGCAAACCGGCGCATTCGAGCCACGCTTTGCGACTATGCGGATGGTTAAGCAAGCAAAGAAAAAAACGATCAATGTTATCGACAGTACCGGGGTGATAACTAGCAACCAGGGCTTTGCTATTAATCGTATTTTTAAACCACCGGTCACTAAAGCACAGATGATTGAAGGTGATATGAGCGAAATGGCGCAACAAGTCAAAGAAATTATTGCAAATAAAAGGTAAGGCTGATGTGTGAAATTCTTGTTATTGCAGATCATATCCGAGGGGTTTTGGCGGGAATTACCTTGGAAACAATTGGTGCCGGGACAAAGTTAAAGGAACAGTTGGGTATTCCGCTCATCGTTGCGGTGATCGCTGAAAATCCATCGGATTATCGAGACCAGGTAAATTGTGTGGGTGTTGATCAGATTATTGAGATAAGCACAGGCACAGCATATTTCGAGCCTGTGATCACTGAGGAAGTGATTTGCCAGCTGGTTGAGCAGAGGAAATCGGCCATTATTTTGATACCCCATTCGGCCAATGGAATGGCTTACGGTCCGTCACTCAGTGTGCAGCTTGGTTCGGGTTTTGCTTCAGATATCCTGGCTGTTGAGGCTATAGACGGACAGTTGCTGGCGACGCGTAGTATTTATGAAAATAAAGTACAGATGAAAGTTTCCTTCCCTGACAAGAGTATCGTCACTCTGATGTTACGTGGAGCTACGTTTGAGCTAGCTGAGAAGGGTGGCACGGCCGAAGTTATCCGGTTCAGAGCTGATTTAAGTGAGCTGCCACGGCAATGGAGCCACCTAGAGTTCATTGAAGCACCAGAGTCAAATATTGATATTGCCAAAGCGGAATTCATTCTGTCGATCGGGCGAGGTATTGGTGACCAAGAACATGTGGGACGGTTTTCTGAATTGGCGGATAAACTCGGGGCAACCCTTGGTTGTTCAAGGCCTCTGGCCGATGCAGGGTGGCTGCCCAAGCCTCATCAGGTCGGTCTTTCCGGCAAGCTGGCAGCCAATTGTAAGCTGTATCTTGCGTTCGGAATTTCCGGTGCAGTTCAACATCTGCATGGGATGAAGCATGTCGACACCATTATTGCTGTCAATACTGACCCCAATGCGCCCATATTTAATGTTGCGACCTATGGTGTTTGCGGAGATGTTTTTGAATTTTCCGATGCGCTTGAAAAGACTATTTAACGAAAGTATTCACTATTTGAGATAGAGGAGAAATATAAAATGAAAAAACTGATAAGTATTCTGGTTGTCGTTTTCGTAGCAATTCAATGTACGCTAGTCATAGCTGATACGGGTGAGGAAGTTGAGAATTGGTATAGAAGCTACGCCGTCCACTGGTTTAATGCAGATGTGGATATTGAAACGGTTGCCCAATATTACGCCTCTCCTTTTTATTATCTCGGCGCTACTGGTCCGGCGCTTGATACTGAGAATACAATGAAAGATTCATTGAAAAGCTATGTGAAAACATGGAAGAAAGAGGGCTGGACCGGCGCAAGATTGCTTAATGTAGAGGCTAGAATGCTCAATGAAAAAAGCGCAATGATCCTAACTGAATGGGATATTCATGCGGCCGACGGTAGCTCTATTATAGGCTGTTCTCGAGCCCCCTGGACTTACTTGGCTGCCAAAACTCAGGAGGGCTGGAAGCTGGCACTTGAAATCGAGATCGGATGTGGTCAAGGGTTAACATTAACAAATAATTGATGCGAAATTGCATCGCTCTATTTTAAAATGCTGTTTTATTGCATTAGTAGAGGTGTAATGGACTCTGTTGTTTTTATATTTTCTGGATGTTTTTGGGAGAAAAATAATGGAAAGTGCCGAACTGTCAGGTCTTTATGGAGCACTGCCTTGTGTCGTCATGGCTTTTACCCAAGGCGGAGAGTTAGTTCATTGCAACGCTATTGCAAAAGAACTAATGGGGCCGACTGATAATGATAAGATAACGCTGGCCGATATTTTTGCTTCTCAAAGTGCGCAACTCCTAAAACAGCACCTTAATGCAGGTTGTAATAAAAATAATGAGTTACAGGAAATTCTGGAAATAAACTCCAGCTATCAATTTTCACTGGAATTGCTGGCTCAAATAAGGTGGTGGTTGCCCTCGGAGGGTGACCCATTATTAATCCTAACAGCAATTGAGCCAAAGTTATTACCTGAAAAGCATTCAAAGCTCGAGAAAGATTACCGTACCTTACGAAGTCTTATTGAAACTTCGGCTACTCCGACTTGGTGTATTGAATATACCGAACCCGTTGATTTGAATGTTTCAGATAAGGAAATCATTCGCCAAGTATTTGAGAACGATAGCCATTGGTATATGTGTAATAAAGCGATGGCTCGCCTTTACGATATACCGGATGACCTGGACTTTAATAAGCAACCGGTGCGTATGAACTTCCCGAGATCGCCACAAAATGAAGCATTTATTCAGGAGCTAATCGATTGTGGTTTCTTTATTGATGAAGCGTTGTCTGTAGATTCCAGTCATGATGGCCGGTTAATGTATATCGCAAACACGGTGCGACCTCACATTGAATTTGGCATGCTACATCGGATGTGGGGTACTTCGCGTGATATTACTCAAGACAAGCGTAAAGAAGCCCAGCTGAAACAACGAGAAAATGAAATGCGAGAAGTACTAAGTTCAGTGCCCGATATCATTTTGGTTGTTGATGAAAAACTGGTGCTACAGGGCGCTAATCCAGCATTTGAAAAGCAGTTGGGATGGCGAATTGATGACTGGTTAGGGAAGAAGCTAACTCAGGTTGTTGATTTACAGCCATATACCATGCAAAAAAAAGAAATGATGTCGGGAGGCGCGAGACGCTTTGTAGTACCAATTTTTTGTGCGGATAATAAAACTAGAAATTTTGATGCTTCCTTGGCTCATTTTGTTGATGACCTCAATGGTGATCGATTTGTCGGTGTTTTAAGACAGGTGGAGCTTGATCAAAGGGGACATTAATTAACGCAGTTTGCGACAAAGGCAGGAACTATTAGTATGAGATTCCGATCAAGCTCAGAAACATTGGACGCTAACTTTGTAACCGTTGGACTACTTCAGAAGTTGCTGGCTGATCCAACCATGTCCATCTTATTGGATTCACTGCCTGATGGCCTGATCATTGTCGATCGGCAGGGTTTAATCGTATTTATGAATAGTGCCGCTGAAAGTATCAATGAGTTGGATGCTAGTCAGCAATTGAATAATCCGCTGAGAACTTTTTGTAAGGAGAGCGTCGTTAACTGTGAAAGGCTCTTGGAATCATTCACAAACGAATCAAAAATTAACCGGATTGAAAGTGCCTCTGATGGCACAGACATACTGATAAGCACAAGATTTTTGCGTGATAAGCATAACGAGATTGCCTGTTTTATTGTCACTCAACGCAATCTGGAGGCAATCACAAAAGTTGCTGATTCGGATGGCCACACGATTTCTCATTTTAAAACATTATCCGACAGCTTGAATGGAGTAGAAACCGTAAACCGGTTTTCTACGTCCAAGCCAGGCGAAAATGAATATTTGCAGAAAGGGCTGCGTGCAATGCAAATGAAGAGCCGGATAATGTTAACGGGCGAGTCGGGTGTCGGAAAAACAGAAGCGGCTAAGTATCTTCATTACACAGTAGTTGGAAATGATAAACCGTTTATTCATGTTAATTGTTCCAGTATTCCGGAAACTCTATTTGAGTCAGAAATGTTTGGTTACGAGAGAGGAGCATTTACTGGCGCTAATCAACGAGGTAAGAGAGGGCTTATTGAAGCAGCTGATGGAGGCACATTATTTTTGGATGAAGTGGGGGAAGTGCCCATGCTATCACAGCCAAAACTTTTACAGTTTATTGAAGAGGGTAAAGTACAGCGCCTTGGTGCCACCGCGATGAAACGAGTCAAAGTCAATTTGATTACCGCTACCAACAGAGATTTGGGACAAATGGTTCAAGAGGGTCAATTTAGAAAGGACTTGTACTATAGAATTAGTGTTATTGAGTTAAGAGTTCCTACGTTACGTGAAAGACGAGAACTGATACCGGATCTGATAGCTCATTATGTTGAAAAGCTGAATAAACGTCGTGACGTACCTTTTTCCATGAGCGCTGAGTGTATGCAATATCTGATAGCGTATGGCTATCCGGGTAATATACGAGAACTGCAAAATATCTTGGAACAACTTGCTGTGACCTGTGATGATATTGCCGAATATAAACACCTGCCTTCTAAAATTATCAATAATAACCTTCCTTGGATAGGGGAAGAGATAACAGAAATTCATTCCGATCTTGCCAGTTATGAAAATGGATCGAAAAGCTTAAAAGAGTCCGTTCGTGAATTTGAGGTGCAGGTTATCCGTAATGCAATTCATCATTTCGGCAGTAAGCGCAAAGCAGCCACCGCATTAGGAGTGGATATTGCAACTATTGTTCGGAAAACAAAATAATTGAACCTTAACGCTTTCAACGGGTAGCGTTACCAGGTAAAAATCCAATTTTGTGGCTTATGCCTATTTAAATTACACTCCCTGTTACCCATCGATCGCTCGGAAGATAAATGTAACTTCCCACTCACTTATGAATGATTTTTAGATATGTCAGGACCAATCTAATTGGGGTTAACCAGCTTTAGGCTTTAATATTTTTTCCGTTCCCCCTTAAAATGGCCAAAATGGGATTCGGTTTGACCACTGTTTTAACTTAAACAATAATCGCTATGAGCTTCATTGCTGTGCACCTAACAAGTTAAAACAGCCAACTGTCGTAGACTGGTCTATGGCATATCCAAGTATCATTTATAACGGCCATCCTGTCGAAAATACTGCCCCTCCAACGACTTAAGTATTCATTTTTTTGTGCATGTATTGATGAAAAATTGTGCACTGATTGTTAATACCCCGGTGTTCTTTCTCAATAGACTGTTTAAACGGTAAAGAGCCACTCACCGCTCTTATAGATCTCAGATTGTTATCAAAAAATAATCGGAAAAAATTTTCATAAACTTAGCATGAAAGGAGATGGGGATGGTTACTCAAGTAGATCCTATCACTCTAGCGGTTGTTCGAGGCGCGTTGGAAACTACGCAACGTGAAATGACGATGACGCTTGAGAAAACTGGGCGTTCAAGTGTGTTCAATCTCGCACATGATTACAGTAATGCGCTTTTTGATCATTACCCTGAGATGATTCTTCAGGGGCAGGATATTCCGATCCACCTTGGATCTCTGATTCCGGCAATGAAGGCCGTGGCGGGATTTTTCAAAGATGACATTCACGAGGGAGATGTTATTTATCATAACGACCCAGCCTACGCGGGCAGCCATATTCTCGATTGTTGTATGTATAAGCCGGTTTTCTATCAGGGCGAGCTTGTTTTTTGGTCTGTTTGTAAAGGCCACTTGACGGATATTGGCGGTCCAGTACCGGCAGGTTATAACCCGGACGCTAAAGAGATCTATGCGGAAGGCCTGAGAATTCCACCCGTTAAATTATGGGAACGAGGCCAGCGCCGGAATGATGTGGTCAATCTTTTATTGACTAATATGCGTGCCAGGAGAGACCAAGAAGGTGATCTGAATGCTCAGTACGGAGCGTGCCGGGTTGGAGAACGCAATCTGCTTGCGCTATTGGATAAGTATGGTGTTGATACGGTTCGCGCCTGTATTGCCGAGCTCAAAAATATGGCGGATAGACATATGCGTTCGCTAGTCTCTTCAATTGCTGATGGTCATTATGTCGGTGAGGCTGAGCTGGAGGATTCGGGACATGGGTTTGGCACTTTGACCATTAAAGCGGAGGTGGACATTGAAAAGGACACCGTGCATATCAAGATAGACAGCCCCCCTCAATTACCCTATTTCATCAACTCCTATGCAGGCAATTCCATGTCCGGTATATACCTCGGATTGATGATGTTTGCTGAGGTTTCACCCCCTTACAATGAAGGGTTATATCGTAGTGTAACCGTGGACCTTGGCAAGCCTGGGACGCTTTGTAACGCAACAGAACCAGCGCCTCATGTAAATTGCACAACAACCCCTATGGAAACCTTGACTGACGCGGTGCGTCGTGCGCTTGAACAGGCCGCGCCGGATCGAGTTGCCGCATCTTGGGGGCATGCCAGTGGTATTAATATTGCCGGGAATGATCCTC
>JAIPFG010000161.1 GCA_021736745.1 Pseudomonadales bacterium | reverse complement strand
AATGCGGAGGGCAGCGGTGGTAAAAATAAATAAGGTGATCCAGAACAATATGCCCCCGACCAGCCGGGTTACGCCACTGGAAAAGCGCACCACCGCACGGGTGCGGCCAGTTAACAAGCGCTCCAAAAAATGATTCATGAGGTTGAGGAATTTGATTGTCGCCAAACGGATCAGGCGAGCAATCAGCCAACCAACTAAAAGTAGGATGACCGCACCCGCGATACTGGGTAAATTGTTGACGACCTCATTGATAGTGGTGAGAACCGTGTTTTTTAATTGTGCTGAGAATTCTGCGGCGCTTGGCATGATGTGACTCCAAGAAAAGTGGGCTATTAAGAGGTTAACAACCTGTTTAGCGATTATAATTTGGAATTCCAATCAATCTACGCATGGTTCATAGTACCTGAATTCAGGGTGTTTTCGCTAACCCTGTTTAGCGGCATTATTTTCCCGAATCAATATGCTGCAATACGAAGGTGTGCTAATTCAGCAGACACTTTATCGGGGAACGGTCAGTTGATTTTAAACTTGCGCCTTAGGCCTCTGGCTTTTGCTGTGGCACATGTGACAACAGTCGGGCAATCCCCTCACGGACTCGTTGTTGGCGAGCTTTCGGAGAGAGGCCAAGGTCAATATTGGCTTGTAATGCACCCCGCCATAAAACTTTTTCGGTCATAGCATCAAAGATGGCTACCACAATGGTCCCTTTTTCGTAACGGTTGGAGGCTTTAAAGGAGGGAGTTAACTTAAATTGCTGCAAAATATCGGCGGCGGTAATACCCTCTCCAAGGACTACTACAGCAACCAGCCCATAGCGTGCGGAATTTTTATCTTCGGTGAAGCGATATGTTCTAGCCGTCAGATAGCCTTGGATTTCCTGTTGTAAAATTGGCCGGATACCCTTCGGTTTTTTACGACTGTCATTAAAGAAAAAAACGAGATCAGAACGCCAGAATAAAGTGGATTCCGGTTCAAGCCAGAAGTCGGGCTGGCTAAAGGTTATGGCCATGGATTCGGACAACGCTTCTGAATCGTGGACGTTAAAAGAGCAACCTACATCGATAAAGAGCGTTGCGATGACAAACGCCAGTTGAGAGAGTCCCTGAGACAAAGAGCCAGTTACTCTTGAGAGAACGTTACGTTGATCCATGGTACATTCATCCTAGCCGGCTGATTTGTTAATCAGGGTACTGAAAAAATGCTAATGCCATAGACCTGACGGACATTAGTTTTTATGCGAAGGGTCATCTTTTAGACTCGGCTCTATTGTTTCTTCTGTATCGGGTATCTGCTTCTGTGATAATTGTTGGATGGAAATCCATGCCTTAACATAGTGCCGAACCATTCGCCGTAAAGCGCCCAATTTTTTGAGTAAGTCGTCCATTGCTTGCGTGGCAATTCTTTGTTCACGGACTTCCTCGATAACGAACTGAATGGTCGTCGCAAAATGTTGTTCGAAATCGGAAAGCTTTTGTTTGACGCCATCATCAGGGAAATCCGCACCTAGTTTTTTGTCACATTCATCAACAATAAGTGTGATCTCTGATTCGAGCTTGAAGATGGCGTCCCGTTCGGTTGAAGCCAAAGTTGATTTTAACGTCTGTAACTCTGAAAACTCCTCTACGTTATCCAGGCAGATAGACAATTCCAGGTTAGTATTAATAATGTTTTGGAAGGCGGTGGCAATCTCTACCGATAGCTGTTGTTGTGAACATTGAACCACATAATCATTGATGGCTATGATGAGATGGCGAAGATTGGCGATGGGCTCTTTGGTGGCTATGCTGGTTCGGTGTGTGTTTAAGATTAAGGATTTCAGCTCAGCAAGTACGCGTTTTTGGTCCAAAATTGCCGCGTTGAGCGCTAAGGAGGGCATGGAAACGATATTTTTGTCTAGGTATTGTGGTTTTATCGCTTGCGATTCACTGCGAGTAAATAGCCCCATTAACCATCGGCGAAGTTTAGGTTCCAGTGGGATCATAAGGACCACGCCGAGCAGATTAAAAACCGTATGGAATAAGGCTAATGAAATAGCCGCGTTCGGATCCAACGTTAAAGCCTGTTGTAGCCATTTAACCAGGGATAGGAAAAAACCAAGCAAAATCAGTGCAACCAGGGCCGTAATGAGATTGAAAATAACATGCGCGACGGCGACTCTTCGTGCGTTTGCGGTTGCCTTCAAAACAGCAATAATGGCTGTGATGGTCGTGCCTACATTCGCGCCGATAACGGCGGCGGCGCCAGCGTCAAGGGGTAGTAAATCGGTGGATACGGCTGTCAGCACAATAGCCATGGCAGCGCTTGAGGATTGCATGGCGGCAGTCAGGGAGAAGCCTACGATCACCATGATGAGCATTCCCCGCCAACCACTTTGAAACTGAGTGGAAAAATCGACCATTTGCTCGATATGAATAAAGGCGCTTTGCAGTGTCTGTATACCTAAAAAAAGCAAACCCAGACCGGCCAGCGCGCCGCCAAAAGATTTGGCTCTTGCGCTCGTGCCGAACAAATGTAAGATGGCCCCGATGCCAATTGCTGGCAATGCGGCGGCATCAATCTTAAGCTTAAATCCGATCAGTGCGACTATCCAGGCCGTCATCGTGGTGCCGACATTGCTGCCGAAGATAATCCACATGGATCGAGACAGGTCTAACAATCCCGCATTGATAAAACCAATAATGGCTACGGTTACAGCGCTAGAGGATTGGACAATGGCTGTCAGGGCGAATCCGGACACAAAGGAACGGAATTTGGTAACGGTCCAGGTGGAAAGCATGCGTTGCAGGGTATTTCCACCTGCCAATTTTAAACCTTCCGTGAGCAACCACATGCCGAGCAAAAATAGTCCAAGCCCACCAAAGAGTTGTGAAGTGGCGTGCCAGGTCAGCATACTCGTGTCCTAGTGTTGACGGCCATTATCTGTGGGTAAAGGGGGTTTATTCTGCTCGCTGACCTGGCGAATAGGTAACGGATCAGTCTTAGTGCCGCTATATAGGGATAGGTGGGGGAATGGTATTTCGATGCCATGGGTGTCGAACACGGACTTAATAGCAATCATTAAATCGCTTTTCAGTTCACGGAATATTTCACGTCTACTCCAGACGGAGAACTGCAAATCTATGGAGGAAGAGCCGAAATTGGTTACAGTGCAAAAGGGTTGTGGTTCTTCCAGGCAACGTGTTTCATTGTTAGCGAGGTCAAGTAACAGCCGGATCACCTGCGGCAAGTCCTCATGGTAGGCAACCCCAACGGTGAGATCGATCCGGCGAATCGGGAATTTAGTCAGGTTCACAAACTTACTTTTGATTAGCAACTCGTTGGGAATACGGACAAACAGATTATCCGGTGTGCGTAATTTGACCGATAACAGATCGATACTGATCACCTCGCCCGTGTCACTCTCTACCCGCAAGACATCACCGACTTCGAAGGGCTTTTCACCCAGCAGGAATAAACCACTGATCAGGTTCGATGCGGAGGTTTGTGAGGCAAAACCCAAAGCCACTGTGAGAATCCCTGCGGCACCGAGCAGTACCGAAATTTTAAATCCCAGTTGATGAATTGCCGTAGCAAAAAATAAGGTGAAGACGGCATAAAAAATTAACCGGCCAAATAGGGAAAGATGGTGAGCGCTTAATTTAAAAGCGGCAGCCCGTTTAAAAAAACGAGCGGCTAACTTTGCCGCAATCCAACCGATAATCAGTATAGCGATAGCTTTTAGCGCGGTGATCAAGCTAATCGCTTCTTGTACGTTTGGGACAGTCACTATTTCATTCATTGTTGAAATACCGGTAGGTGATCATTCTTATTGTTTACATGCTTCACTCCTCAAAAGACTTTATTTTAGGGTGAGCGTTTATGCAAATAGGTTTTCCCAGGTATTCACCAGAATACCCCTGTCCGCTTTCTGGCGCGGTGGCGTAATGGCTTTTTTTCCGGATACTTTACCGATCTCAACCACACCCTGATGCTTTTCCGAGTCCATCACTATGGATAATGGCTCTGTCGTCAGTTGGCCAGCACCAGCGTAAAGTGATAGATAGGGCGCAGGTATGCTCAAACGCTCAAGGGTAAAGTCGGCATGACTTTTGTTGCGCATGGTAACTGGCGTCAACGCCCGGTAGGGGAGTCGTAGCAGCATATCCTGATCGAGCCGGGCATGGGTATAGGAGCCATAGCAAAGTTCGCCTTTTCCTGTCATCAAACCCATCCAGGTATCAGAGAGTTGTTGCACGGGTAATTCCTGTTTCACTTTCTTTGAAAAATTAATACAAATCCAAAGCGGGGCGCTGATATAAAGCGTGATTTTATTATTAGCCGGAATGAGCAGAGGCGAATAAGGACGCACCACAACGGGTCGGTCCGCCAGTTGTGGGTTGAAGGTTATTTCATTCGTCATTGATTCCATCGCAATACGGGTAACGCCTTTGTGCCTGCTGCCCATGGAGATTGGCTTTTCCGGGAATTCATCGATATATTGGCATGAAAACTCTCCCTGGTTCTCCTTTTTGAACCAATGATAAGCTAATTGCCACTCGTGACTTTGCCGGCTAATCACCAGAGAAAGGTCGCCCACTTCAACACGTAACGGCTTTTCTTTAACTGTCCAGGGAGTGGACCAAAAATCCGGTATTTTTTTGCTCGTCATATTTTTAGGATCGCTCATAGTGAGAGGCAAGGTTCTGTTCAAACGACTGGTGACTAATGAGCACTAGGATACAGAGTTCAAACTCACGAGAAAATTATTATTTATAACGGGTACTTTTAATCAGAGCCTCCTTCAGAGTATTCACGTATGGGAAATAGCAGGAAGAAGAGCGATGGAAACGATACATAATGCTGTTCTAACGCCTTATCTCACTTGGCTTGGCATACTGTTTTGTTTAACCCAGTCCGCGATGTTTTCCGGGTTGAATTTGGCTTTTTTTTACCATGAGCAGTCTCCGCCTGGAGGTTGAGGTGGCCAATGGTAATCCTGCGGCTAAAAAGGTGCTGGCCTTGCGTTGCGATTCTAATGCGTTGCTGGCAACGGTGCTATGGGGGAACGTCGGTATTAATGTATTACTTACGCTGTTATCCAATTCCGTCATGATGGGCCTGAGAGCTTTCTTTTTTTCCACCTTCGTCATCACTATCGGGGGTGAAATTTTACCGCAGGCGTATTTTTCCAGGAATGCATTGAAGACGGCTTCTCGGCTCGCACCGGTATTAGGTTTTTATCAGATGTGCCTGTATTTTCTGGTGAAGCCTACCGCCATGATGCTGGACCTTTGGTTGGAGAAAGAGGGTATTCAATATTTTCGCGAACGCGATTTGCATCAGTTGATCTATAAACATATTGATGCGGCTGAATCGGAAGCGGATGTTGTGGAAGGAATTGGGGCCCTTAATTTTCTGGCGATGGATGATGTGCCCGTTTCTCAGGAGGGAGAAATTATCGCTGCTGAAAGTATTCTCAGATTACCCATTAAAAATGGTAAACCAGTTTTTTTCTCCGATAGTGGCGAGTACGGGGAAGGGCAGGCAGAGCGGCTTTATCCAACGAGTAGCGAAAGCGGGGCGTGCATGGATCATTTTACTCGATGAGAATCATTTTCCCCTCTTGGCGCTCAATGCCGATGCTTACTTACGTGTTGCTTACATGGCTAATGAGAAAGTGATTGATCCCTATGTTTTTTGTCACCATCCCCTGGTAGTGACGGATCCGACGACGCGGTTAGGCTCTGTTATTTCCACGTTCAAGCCAAACGAGGCGCAATCGGACACACCGCTACAGAATGATATTATTATTTTGTGGGCGGCTGAAAAACGTATTATTACCGGTGCCGATATTTTGGGACGGATACTAAAGGGAATCGGACTTTACCGTTCCCTGACGTCGTAAAAGGAGAAGTCGTCTGTTGGCTTGAGTGGAGTACTAACGCTCGATTCGATAGAGAATATCCATACTTTGACTATCACCTGATTCTGCTTTTATTTTGAGCTTTTTCGATAAGGAGTACTCCAGATTAACGCTGGCATTGGGTGTCAGTATATCCTGAACATAGCTGATAAAAAGTTTCGGGGTCAGATATTTGCCGATGGTCACAGCGCTTTGTTCAATCCCCCCATTACTCGAGAGCGATAAAACATCTAGTCCGAAACTACGTTGTAAGCGCTGAGTCAAACCCGCACTCTGGGTAATCCCCAGTGAGGTAACGGCTGACATCAATACGCTGGCATCGGCCTGAGTTGCACTGTTTAAAGATTTGCCGGTGATTAAGAGCGCCATCGTTTCAGTCGGTGGTAGCGGCGGAATTGCGTAAAGTTCGCTGACAAGCGCCTCTGCTGTTCCTCCTATGTGAATGCCGACAATGCCTTCTCCGATCTGCCGGGAAGCACGAACATCAATCGCTGGGTTGTCCGGTGCCCCCTGAAATATAAGCCGTCCCGGATTGATGGTTAATTTTTGGCCGTAGGCTTTGTAAAAACCTTTTGGTATTTCAACAATGCCATCGATACGTAACGGTCGCTCCGGTTCTTCTCGTAAATGCAGATTACCTGTCATTTCGCCAGTAATACCAAAACCCTTAAATGAAATTTGTTTTCCCAACACGAGGTCGATATCCGTATAAATTGCCAGTGCTGATTGTTGACGATCGGATGCGTCGGGAGTATCCAGAATAATTTCGTCTTTGGAAACGGAAACGGTACTTGCAGGGAGTTCTTTAAGATTAATTTCCGCCTGGGGGATATCAATCTTGCCATTCACCTTGAGTGTTTGGGCATCCGCTTCCACGACGAGGTTAGGGCTGATTTGCGCTTTAATGTTTTCCAGCCCAAGGGTTTGCAGCGCTTGCCCATCAATCGTCAAACGGCTCTGCCAATCAGTCAGGCTGTTAACTGTTGCGGTGCCATCAACTCGCATGGAACCCTCTCCCGAATCAAGCCGTCCGGTGAGGGTCCAGTCTTGCAATTGCTGATGGCTAAGAAACAGTGCGCCATTTTTTAAATTGACCCCTAAGCGAGGGACAAAAGCGGACAGTTTTTCAAGACGCACATCACCTCGGATTAGCGGTTGATTAGGTGTTCCGGCCAGTTGAATGGCGACATCGGCTTGTCCATTCAGATCGCTTAAGAAGTCAACGAAGGGGTCGAGCCAGCCGAGTTCACTCAATTGAGCCGTAATGTCACCACTCAATGGTGCCTCGGGTTGATTGAGAGGGTAATCAAGCCGGGCTTCCACAAAACCG
>JAIPFG010000160.1 GCA_021736745.1 Pseudomonadales bacterium | reverse complement strand
CTGAAATAACAACAGACAT
Organism: Pseudomonadales bacterium; assembly: GCA_021736745.1. Lineage (GTDB taxonomy): Bacteria > Pseudomonadota > Gammaproteobacteria > Pseudomonadales > IMCC2047 > JAJFKB01. The sequence goes on along the minus strand of JAIPFG010000160.1, from coordinate 7,279 downwards.
CTTATGTGTGAAGATAACTATAAGCGCAATTTATTGCTTAGAAAATCATTTGGCGGCGCAAAAAATTTTTTACGATCAGCAATTTTCAGTTAAACTAGCGCCGTTTTGATTTAAATCAATTGTTACAAATGTAATCAACTTATATCATTTTCGATTCCTCTATTCAGTTTTATAAAAATAATTGGGCCTTTCATGAGTAATGCTATAGATCATCCTACTTATAATTACGATGTCGTCAGGAAATTCGCTTTAATGACAGTCGTTTGGGGCGTGGTCGGAATGCTGGTGGGCGTTATCATCGCCTCTCAACTAGCCTGGCCGAGCGTTATGTATACCGACCTGCCTTGGCTAACCTTTGGCAGACTGCGCCCGCTTCACACCAATGCTGTTATTTTTGCATTTGGCGGTTGCGCCCTGTTTGCAACCTCCTACTATGTGGTTCAGAGAACTTGCCACACCCAGCTATTCGCACCAATGCTGGCTAAATTTACCTTTTGGGGCTGGCAGCTGGTCATTGTCTCTGCAGCAATTACGCTCCCTATGGGTTATACCTCTTCCAAAGAATATGCTGAGTTGGAATGGCCTATCGATATACTTATTACGCTGGTCTGGGTTGGCTATGCCGTGGTTTTCTTTGGCACAATCGTGAAACGCAAAACATCCCATATTTATGTTGCCAATTGGTTTTTTGGGGCATTTATTATTACCGTTGCTGTATTGCATATATTTAACAACCTCGAGATACCGGTTGGCCCTTTTAAATCTTATTCTATTTATCCTGGCGCTATCGATGCGATGATGCAATGGTGGTACGGACACAATGCAGTTGGCTTTTTTCTAACAGCCGGGTTCCTTGGAATTATGTACTATTTTGTACCCAAGCAGGCAGAACGCCCCGTTTATTCCTACCGACTTTCAATCGTGCATTTCTGGGCACTGATTGCTGTATACATATGGGCAGGCCCACATCATCTTCATTACACCGCATTGCCAAATTGGACACAGACCCTGGGCATGGTGATGTCGCTCATTCTGTTAGCGCCGTCTTGGGGTGGCATGATCAACGGGGTGATGACTCTGTCCGGGGCCTGGCATAAATTGCGTACCGACCCCATCCTAAAATTCCTGGTAGTCTCCCTTTCCTTCTATGGTATGTCGACCTTTGAAGGCCCAATGATGGCGATTAAAACCGTCAATGCCCTTTCCCACTATACCGACTGGACCATTGGCCATGTCCATTCCGGCGCGTTAGGATGGGTGGCAATGGTGTCGATTGGCGCAATGTACCACCTGATTCCAATTATGTATGGGCGCAAATACGGCGAGATGCATAGCATTCGCCTGATTAACGTCCACTTCTGGTTAGCGACAATTGGAACAGTGTTTTATATCGCTTCAATGTGGGTCAACGGCCTCATGCAAGGTTTGATGTGGCGCGCGTTTAATGATGACGGTACGCTCACCTATAGTTTCGTGGAGTCAGTGGAGGCCAGTTATCCCGGATACATTATTCGCGCAATTGGTGGGGTGCTCTTCCTGGCCGGCATGCTGATCATGGCTTACAACGTATGGAAAACCATGAAGGCCGAAGCCCCCGCTGTATTGACCACTACCGAACAACCTGCCTAAGGAATTGACACTATGAATCATGACATTGTTGAAAAAAACCTTGGCATCATGTTTGCTCTAATTGTGGTCGTTATTACCCTCGGTGGATTAGCGGAAATCGTCCCGCTGTTTTTCTTAAAACAAACCACTGAACCCATCGCCGGATTAAAACCTTTGACCGCATTACAACTGGAAGGACGAGATATCTATATTCGCGAGGGTTGCAACACCTGCCACAGCCAAATGATACGCCCATTCCGTTCAGAAACTGAACGTTACGGACATTATTCTGTTGCTGGGGAAAGTGTTTATAACCACCCATTTCTCTGGGGTTCCAAGCGTACGGGTCCTGATCTGGCACGCGTAGGCGAACGTTATAGTGATGAATGGCACCGTGCACACCTCTTCAATCCACGTGATGTCGTACCTGAATCCAATATGCCAAAATTCCCCTGGCTATTTGAAAACAAACTGGATGGCAAACTCACCGGCAAAAAACTGGCCACATTAAAATTACTGGGGGTTCCCTATTCTGATGAAGCAATTGCCAATGCCTCCGAGCAGGTAAAAGGAAAGTCAGAAATTGATGCCTTAGTCGCCTACCTCCAGCAATTGGGCACTGTACTAAGAGATAAACGTTAATATGAGCATTGTAGATATACGTGGCATAGCCACTCTGTTCGTAATGATCGCATTTATCGGTGTTTGTATTTGGGCCTTTAGCTCGAAACGCAAAAGCCGCTTTGAAGAAGCAGCGCTACTACCATTTAGTGACGAAGAGCCACCACAAAAAGATTCCGGTAAGGAGAAGAAACATCATGAGTAGTTTCTGGAGTATTTGGATTATTGTCATCACTCTCGGATCAATTTTTGGGTGTTGGTGGTTATTACAGTCCAACAGCAAGGGGGAAGCCGGGCCTGACGGACAGGCTCCAACCACTGGCCATGTCTACGATGGTATTGAGGAGTATGACAATCCGCTGCCACGCTGGTGGTTTATGCTATTCATTGCCACGATAATTTTCAGTCTGGTGTATTTGATTTTGTATCCTGGGCTAGGCAACTTCAAAGGCGTGCTCGGATGGTCCCAGGAAAAATCCTGGCAAGAAGAAAAACAGAAAGCGGATGAAAAATACGGCCCCATCTTCACCGCTTATGCGAATACAAGCATCGAAGAGTTACAATCCAATAAAAAAGCATTACTGTCTGGCCAACGTATCTTCGCCAATAATTGTTCTGTTTGCCACGGTTCCGCAGCCACCGGCAGTTATGGATTCCCTAACTTAACCGATAACGATTGGCTCTACGGAGGAAGTCCGGAAAATATAAAGACCACTATTCTCTATGGCCGTAAAGGCGCGATGCCTGCCTGGGGCGCCATATTAGGTGAAGAGGGTGTTAATGCCGTCGCCGAATACGTTATGAGTTTGAGCGGAAGAGACGTCGATCAACGTCTTTTAGAAGAAGGTAAAACTAAATATGACACAACTTGCGCCGCTTGCCATGGGCTTGATGGTAAAGGCAACATCGCGTTGGGCGCACCTAACTTATCGGATACGACCTGGTTATATGGTGGTTCTCCTGGATTAATCAAACACTCCATTCGTAATGGTAGAAATGGAAATATGCCTGCGCACCAAGCAATTCTTGGCGAAGACAAGGTTCATCTTGTCGCGGCGTACGTTTATAGCCTTTCCAAGAAAAACCAAGATTGATGCCATAAAATACCACAACATCGGACGTTTATTAACGCTTCCGGTGTTTACACGTATTATTTTTACTGTTAAATTTACTTTTAATTTAAATTAATCCTATCGACAGACAATATCCTGGTGCGATCAGATTACAGCAAAAACCCTGATCCGCTTGAATTCAGGTTACCCAATGATGGATAAAATTCCGGTAAAGAATACAGACCCTACCGAACCAAGTTCGGTAGGGCAGGCTCACCCAGAGTCTTTCAATCTTTATCAGAAACATGAAAAAATTTATACCCGAAAAATTGAAGGATTTTATCAACGCCTTCGCCTTTTTACCGGCTGGCCATTACTGATTGGTTATTTCGCTCTACCTTGGATTAGTTGGGATGGGCGTCAATCCGTTTTATTCGACCTTCCCAATCGGCAATTTTATATTTTTGATATTACCTTCTGGCCGCAAGACTTCATGCTACTTGCTTGGTTACTCATTATTGCGGCATTTGGCCTCTTTTTTGTTACCACCTGGCTAGGAAGGATCTGGTGCGGGTATACCTGTCCACAAACGGTTTGGACAAGTATTTTTATGTGGGCAGAGCAGATAACGGAAGGCGATCGCAATGCCCGTGTTAAGCTGGACCGCCTGCCGTGGAGCATTAATAAAGTTGTCAGAAAGACATTAAAACACGGTATTTGGCTGGGTGTCTCTTTACTCACAGCCTTCAGCTTCGTGGGCTATTTCACGCCAATAAAGGAATTGGTAACGAACATGTTCGTGTTCGCCCTCGGTCCTTGGGAAATCTTTTGGCTTCTCTTTTTCACCATAGCCACCTATGGTAACGCTGGCTGGTTACGCGAACAGGTCTGCATGTACATGTGCCCCTACGCTCGCTTCCAGGCGGCCATGTTTGATCAGGATACCTTGATTGTTTCCTATGACCCGAAGCGTGGCGAAAATCGAGGCTCTCGCAAGAAAGGAGTAGACTATCGAGAAAAAGGGCTTGGCGACTGCATTGACTGCCAACTTTGTGTACAGGTCTGCCCTACCGGGATTGATATCCGCGACGGTCTACAGTACGAATGCATCAACTGCGCGTTATGCATAGACGCCTGCAATAGCATGATGGACAAGATGGAATATCCCCGTGGCTTAATTCGTTACACCACAGAACACAAACTAGAGCATGAAAGCGGCAGTATTCTTCGGCCTAAGCTGATCGGTTATGGCTTAGCACTCATGTTGATGACTCTCATGTTCGCCTATACCATCAGCACCCGCACACCCTTAGAATTGGATATAATACGCGACCGCAATCAGCTTTACCGCGAAACTGCCGAAGGGCTAGTCGAAAATACTTATACCTTGAAAGTACTTAACATGAGCCAGCAAAGTATGCGTTATCGAATAAGTGTTCAGGGGATGGAAGAATTAAAGATCAAAGGCAAGACGGAAATTGAAGTCTCTGCAGGAGAAATATTGGCTATTCCTCTACGTGTAGAAATCGACCCCGCTTTATTAGAAAACATTAATGTTCCTATTGAGTTTAGCGTAACGACACTAGACCAGAGTATCAAAGTGTCGGAGCAAACCCGGTTTTTAGGCCCACAGATACGTTAATCCTGGTAATTTTATAATGCTTGATGCGGATTTAATCAAACCTTGGTACCGACAATTCTGGCCATGGTTTCTTATCATGCCGCCTCTCGCCGCAGTGATAGGAGGTATCATTACCATATGGCTTGCCGTTAATAATGATGCGCCACTCGTCACTAAAAACTATTATCAGGATGGCCTCACTATTAACCAACAACTTAAACGTAATCAAATAGCGGTGGAAAAAAAGATATCTGCGACACTATTATTTGCTGAAGCTGAACAACAATTAACTCTATATTTACAAGGTGATATATCAACACCAAACTCACTACGTCTTAAACTAACCGCTCCGCTAGATCAGAAAAAAGATATTGGTTTCCAATTAAGTCCGGTTAATCAACATCTCTTTCGTAGTGAATTGAGCAACACGCTATCAGGTCGATATTATATTTCAATCTCACCAGAAGATAATCTCTGGCACCTGCAAGGTGAAATCCGTTTGCCTAGTAACAGTGCCATTGTCATTTCTGGCTCAAGCCAGGCATTGAACGAGTAACTAAACGGACCATGCAGCAACCAACAGCCTGCTACCATTGCGGTTTGCCGGTACCCACAGGAACAAACTATTCAGTAGTAATCGGTGATGCCGTTCGAACTATGTGTTGCCCAGGCTGCCAATTTGTCGCACAAACCATCGTTGAAACCGGATTGGTTGACTATTACCATTATCGCACGACTCCCGCCATTACTGCCGAACCAGTCAAGCAGGAATTACTGAATGAATTACGCTTATATGATAGGGACGATATTCAAAAGGATTTTGTTGTTGATTTGGATCAGGAATCAGCCGAGGCGGTTGTCATTATCGAAGGGATCAGCTGTGCGGCCTGTATCTGGCTGATTGAACATCAGATCAAGCAGCTCAATGGCGTACTCAGCTGCACGGTCAATCTCAGCAATAACCGCGCCCGCATTCAGTGGGAAAGTAAAAACATTCTACTTAGTGAAATATTGCTGGCCATTTACGAGATTGGTTACAGCGCACATCCTTATCAACCGGCCAAAGAAGACGCCATTATTCAGTCGGAAAACCGTAACTTTATTAGAAGGTTGGGGATTTCCGGTATTGGAATGATGCAGGTGGCGATGTATGCCGTTGCCCTCTATGCCGGTGCCTTTGAAGGGATGGCCGTCGAACATCGGGATTTCTTGAGATGGATTAGCCTTATTATTACAACCCCTGTCGTCTTCTATTCCGCTCAGCCCTTCTTTTCATCTGCAACACGTAATCTTAAAAACCACCATCTGAACATGGACGTACCCGTTTCAATCGCTATTGCCGCTGCTTATGGCGCAAGCATCTGGTCAACCTTGTCCCAAGGTCAGGATGTTTATTTTGATTCGGTCTGCATGTTCACTTTTTTTTTGTTATTAGGCCGGTTTTTGGAATTCCGGGCGCGGCGAAAAATGGACCAAACAAGCCATGCACTCAGTCAACTCTTGCCTACCAGCGTTACTTTGGTCAATCAGTCTGATTATCGTATGGCCTCACTGAGGGACTTGAAAGCCAAAGACAAAATTCTCGTTAAAACCGGGCAAGTCGTAGCCGCAGATGGGATTATTGTGGAAGGCAAAACCAGTATAAACGAGGCTCAAATCACCGGCGAATTTATTCCTGTTCAAAAACAACCCAATGATAAGGTTATAGCCGGCAGTATTAATCTTGAAAATCCCATTACAGTCGAAATCACGGACGTTGGCCAACAAACGCGTCTTGCTGGCATATTGCGTATGCTGGATCAAGCACGTACGGATAAACCGCCAATTGCCATACTTGCAGATAATTTTGCACAATATTTTGTTGGATTTGTCTTAGTCCTCGCAATGATTGTTGCGGGCAGCTGGTGGCTCATTGAACCTACACAGGCTTTCTGGATTACGCTTTCGGTTCTCGTCGTTACTTGTCCATGCGCTCTTTCACTGGCGACTCCGACTGCGCTAACAGCGGCAACAGCTTATCTTCTTAAGCGGGGCTTCATGATAACACATAGCCATACAATCGAAGGTTTAGCACAGGCCAGCCATATCGTTTTCGACAAAACCGGCACTCTAACTCAGGGTAAATTTGTTCTGGAAAAGATACTGACCATTCATCAAATCACGAAGCATCAATGCCATATGATTGCAGCCGCGTTGGAAACTCATTCCGAGCACCCGATTGCTCAAGCCTTTAAGTCCGCGCCAATTACGGCCACCTCTGTTAAGGTTGAAACGGGCGCTGGCATTGAGGGTGAAATTGAAGGTGTAACATATCGTATCGGTCACCCTGATTATGTGTTGGCTCTTTCTGGCAAATCGCTAAGAGATGCCTCACCGC
>JAIPFG010000159.1 GCA_021736745.1 Pseudomonadales bacterium | reverse complement strand
CAAATCACAATATCGAGCTCCGGTTCAAATAAGGTTAATTGATCCTCTGCGGCCTTTAGATATTCATAGAGTTTTAAGGCAGCGGCGCGACCTTGGCTAAGTCCTTGCGCAAACTCACCCTCTGGCGTCATTGGCAGTAGTTGCTGTGTCGCCCATAGAGCGACAGCGGATGCGCCAGCACGAGAACATTCCAGACTGATCTCGCCAAGATGCAGTTCATCCGAGCTAAAATAGGTATAGGGCGAATCATGTTGATAGATAGCACCGACGGAAGGGTCTCGAAACAACACACAGCCGCAACCGTAAGGCTGCAAACCCTGTTTATGCGGGTCGACCACGATAGAGTCTACTTGGTCGATCATGGCAAACGCCCGCTTTGCTTGCACCCCCAAATTATCAGCCAGAATGAAATATCCACCATAGGCGGAATCCACATGGATACGAAAATCATAGTGTTTTTTAAGCGCGATTATTTGCGGCAGAGGATCAACGGCACCAACCCCTGTCGTGCCCAAGGTCGCAACAACCGTCCCCACTTTTCCGGTTTTCAGTAACGCCTCCAACGCATCGATATCCATTCTGGCGTGAGCATCCGTATCAACTGACGCAAAGTCGAGACCCAACACTTCAGAAATCCTGGAGTGGGTGTAATGGGCCTGACTGGAAGCAATAATCTTTTTACCCGGCTTTAATTTCCCGGCAACCCAAAGCGCTTCCAGATTAGCCGTCGTTCCCGCACTGCTCAGATGGCCAAGATAACTATCACCCCATCCATACAGGCGGGCAATATTGGCCACCGCTTCTTTTTCCATCTGCGAACTGGCCCGCCCTCCATCAAGCGCATGATTATTTGGGTTAATCCAAAGCGCAAGCATGTAGGCGAGTCTTGCCATTGGATGTGGCGGCTTCAGCATTTGACCGGCATACAACGGGTGGGGATAGGGGTAATTATCCTGCATACGCTCAGCGACACGGTTCAGTACTTTTTGGATACCTTCAAGATCCGGATCCGTGCTGAATTCCGGCATTCCCGCAAAGGATTTTTCCAATACCAAAAGAGCCTCTTCCAGCAATTTAAGACTAGCCGTTTCCAATACCATGGTTTTTTCCTATTGAACGATCTGTGACTGTTTTCAGAACAAATTGAGAGAACAGTCCTTTAATTCAGCGGTAACGAATAATGGTTGGCTTTCTATTCTAAAGGATGTGCATGGTTTTTGAGCGCCATTTATTATTCATCGTGCGCCAAATTTATTGCTTCCGGTAATCTCCCGGGGATACGCCGCTCCAGCGCTTAAACGCACGGCCAAAATTACTTGAATCTGAAAATCCCAGAATATGACTGATTTCTTGAAGTGATAAATGCCTATCACTGATGCACTCTAGCGCCCGCTCACGCCGAATACCATCCAACAGCGAATCATAGGATACTCCTGACTCACTCAATTTGCGTTGCAGCGTACGAGTGCTCATATATAGCTCTTCTGCCACACGATCAATGCTAAAATTTTTACCCGGTAATAACCGTAAAAGCACCGCGTGCGCCTTGTTCACAACATCGTCACGTATTGTACGCACAAGATAGTTTTGTGTTAACGCCTCACTTTTCGCCGCGAGCTGGCTGTTCGCGGTTGGTAACGGTCGATGAATATCGTTTCTATCAAAGTAAAGCGCGTTTTCGTGACAGCCAAATTCGACGGGCGCCCTAAAAAAAGCGGGGTAACGTTTTGTCAAATCCATCTCTCGGATTAACGTCACTTTTAAAGGGGCAAACCCGATACCACAACTCCAACGACAGAGGGTCAATAAACAAGCGCCAAACGCTTCTCCGCCAATGACCGACTCCACACCGGAAACGGGGGTCCACGAAAATTTATAATACTGGCCGGATTCCTCTACCGAATTAACCGCTAAAGTATCTACGACCTGCCTTAAACGGATAAATTTTTTAAAGGCTTCGGCTAAGGAATGACTAGCGTTCATGGCAACACCCAGCGAATGAAACATGGTAGGGAAAGCCACCTGTGCGGCGCTCAAGCCAAAAGCGGAGTCACCTACCTGCTGGGCGGCCAGCTCCCAAGCCACCTTCATCTTGTGGGCAAGTACTCTTGATTCACCGTTATACAGTTGCTTCACATTGATTCCTGCGGACTGAAGCAACTCATTAGGCTCTAGCCCTCTGAGCTCTGCTGTCCGATAGAGTACCTGCACCCAACTTGCCAACAACGTAGCCTGAGAGAAATCCGAATCGGATGGAATAGTGCTATTTGCTATCTCAGAATGCATGATATTGAAGCTGATAACTGTCCAATTTAATTGAAGGCTTGTATAGTTGAGCTGGCCATTTATTTAGCATAATTCGCTGTCGCCGAACTATAATGCGCTACTGCGTTAGGCAATTCAAGCACTGAAAACCGCCAAGGAGTGGCGCAATGAAATACCCTTTAGCATCCAACTTTTCTTACCTTTTCCCAAATAACTGCACACTCTGTGGTGAAAATATTCCCGGTGTTGATAAATCACTTTGCCTACCCTGTCAGGAGCAACTGCCTTGGTTAAAAAACGGTTGCCGTTATTGCAGTTACCCACTCAGCGACTCAAATTTATCCGGGGCTCTCTGTGGTCAGTGCCAGCAAACCCCACCGCCTTTTCATAGCAGCCATTGCCTATTTCGCTATGATTATCCCGTCGATCAATTGATTAGCCGATTAAAATTCAATCACCAGCTCATGATCGGACGTTTACTCGGTCAGCTCATGGCTGAATCTCTTTCTGTACGCCGTGCCTGCGAAGCGTTACCCGAAGCGATCATCCCCATGCCACTGCATCGACGACGCCTGCGCCAACGGGGGTTTAATCAAGCCTACGAAATTGCCTTTGTCTGCGCTAACCGTTTGAACATACCTCTTCTTGATAATGCCTGTCGCCGGATAAAAGATACTCCACCACAACTTGCCCTGGACGCCAAAGCAAGACGCCGTAATCTGCGTCAAGCTTTTATAATAGAAAAAGGGATCGCTCATCAATCCATTGCTATCGTCGACGATGTCATGACCACCGGCAGCAGCATGCGTGAATTAAGCCGTGAACTCATCAAAGCCGGTGCCGAACGGATAGAATTATGGTGTATTGCCAGAACAACCATTGAATAGTCGTGTATTTTCTTCATAATGAGGCCGTTGCAAAAAGACTGCGCAATAATAAAAATACAAGGTGGACCCCAGATGAACAGTGAAAAAGTCGTATTTGCCTTCTTTATTGTCTTGGCACTCACGCTCAACTTTGGCTTCTTTTTAGGTGATATCGATAATCCCAATCACCATAATGTCTATGAGCTATATGCCGCGATTGTCGTCAGTATCATTGCCACTATTATGAAATTTGGCGATCGTACCCACGTCGGCGCCGTGCTGCTCGCGACCAGCTTTGTCGCTGACTTACAGCTGGTCGCAGGCGCGATAGTCTGGGCCGTGGCCACAAACACTGACATCGGGCTCAGTTCTCATATGATGGCCAGCATCGTATCGCTTTCGGCCGGAGCATTACTCGCCAACTTCACTTCCGTCATTCTGCTGATCCTGGAAACCATTATGGTTCGTCATTAACCTTTCTTCGTCTCAGCGAAGCGCAAATCATGCAACACGTTTTTTATCTTCTCTTACGGCGATTACGTACGCCAATCATCACTATTATTGTGGTGTACGCCATTTCCATTCTTGGCTTTTCCTTGATTCCAGGACAAGATAATCAAGGCAACCCCTGGCACATGGACTTTTTCCACGCCTTTTATTTCGTCAGTTTTATGGGGTCCACTATTGGCTTCGGTGAAATTCCCTTCCCCTTCACGGCGGGCCAAAGGGCTTGGACCATTTTGACGATTTATGCCAGTGTTATCTCCTGGCTTTACGGTATTGGGACCATCTTTGCATTATTTCAGGATAGCAACTACCAACGCCTGATCAAGCGTACCAACTTTACCCGTCGGGTAGCTCGTATTTACGAACCTTTTTATCTCATCTGCGGCTATGGCATCACTGGCAACCGCCTGGTACACCAACTCGACTCCTTGGGCATCAGGACTGTGGTAATTGATAAAAATCAACGCTTAATCGATGAACTGGAAGCAGACCAAATTGTCCTGTCGGTGCCCGCCCTTTGTGCTGATGCTTCCGATCCCAATGTGCTCAATATTGCGGGTATACAGAATAAACTCTGTATTGGCGTGTTAGCGCTGACAAATGACGATCACGCCAACCTTCAAATTGCTATTGACAGTAAACTCGTCAGCCCAAAACGTATGGTGATCAGTAGAACACAGTCGAAAGAAACCACGGCCAATCTAGGTTCCTTTGGCACAGACTATATCATCGACCCATTCATCATCTTTGCCGATCATCTCTTACTCACATTACAGGCGCCCTATAAGCATCTGATTCATGATCTCATTGTTAACCCTCATCATCGAGCACTCGCAGTACCCGATCAAAATACCACAGGACGTTGGGTGATTTGTGGGTATGGCCGTTTTGGCCAAGCCCTGGAGGAAGAGTTCAGAAAACACGCAATAGAGATGACGTTTATCGATGTCGACCTGGAACAACGCAACGCGCCAGAAGGCACTATCCTGGGCCTTGGTACAGAGGCAGATACGTTACGTGAGGCCGGAATAGAGAACGCCGTTGGCATTATTGCCGGAACACCGGATGACGCCAATAACCTTTCTATTATCATTACTGCCCGTGATATTAAGCCCGATTTAATTACCGTGGTGCGACAAAACAGCGGGGCCAATAAGCCAATTTTCAGGGCGGCAGATGTCAACATGATCATGGAACCTGGGCATATTATCGCCAATGAAATTTTCATGCTTATCCGTACCCCCCTCCTGATCGATTTTTTTGGACTGGTGCGTGAATATGATGAAGATTGGGCCCGCGCACTTTTTTTGCGTATTACGAATACCCTCAATGATGAACTCATGAGCGCGTGGACTTTTTCTATTACCGCCACGGGGAGCCCTGCTGTTTTTGCCTTCCTGGAGCGACGGGAGGAAGTCAAACTGGCCTATCTTTGTCGTGATCCACGCGACCGAGAGCAATCACTTGCGACCATACCCTTGCTCATCAAGCGGGGAAATACCTGCATCATGCTCCCCGATTTAACCATCCCACTGCAACCAGATGATCAAGTCCTTTTCTGCGGCCAAAAAAAGGCAAAAACCTTTATGGAGTGGATCGTGTCAAACCACAATACATTGCGCTATATTAAGACTGGAAAAGAGGGCCCGGATGGCTCACTCTGGCGCTGGTTAAGTAAATACAAAGAACAGCGGCAATAGCCGTAGATATTTAAAGGCAATTAACAAAAACAATCAAGACTATAAAAATCATTAATTTTAACTAAATCATAAGGCCTGCCATAGTAAAGCTCCAAAATTATTAACTCTCGGAGATAAATTAGATGCTTACTAACAAAGAAGGTCAAAACGTTCCCAAAGTTACCTTTCGCACCCGCGCCAATAATGACTGGGTGAATATAACCAGTGATGAATTATTTTCTGGCAAAACCGTCGTGGTTTTCTCCTTGCCCGGGGCTTTTACACCTACCTGCTCATCGACACACTTACCCAGATACAATGAGCTAGCCAAAACCTTTCAGGCAAATGGCGTTGACGATATTATCTGTCTCTCCGTCAATGACGGTTTCGTTATGGAAGCCTGGCAAAAGGACCAGCATGCCGATAATGTTAGAATCATTCCAGACGGCAACGGTGAGTTTACCGAGGGAATGGGTATGCTTGTCGATAAAAATGACCTGGGATTCGGCAAGCGTTCCTGGCGTTATTCCATGCTGGTGAAAGACGGTGTTGTTGAGAAAATGTTCATTGAACCGGAAAAGCCCGGCGACCCCTTTGAGGTTTCCGACGCGGATACCATGCTCAACTATATTAACTGCAATGCTGAGAAACCGGAATTTGTCACCCTGTTCACCAAGGAAGGCTGCGGTCACTGCACACGCGCCAAGCAACTGCTGCAAGAGCACGGCATGGATTATGAAGAAGTGACGCTTGGGAACGGCATCACCACCCGAAGTTTGCGTGCCGTATCCGGTAATGCGACCACACCACAGGTCTTTATTGGCGGCAAACTCATTGGCAACGCCGATGATTTAGCGGCCTATTTCAGGCAATAATTTTAACATGCGCTGCTATTTGGCATGTTATAAAGAGCACATAGCAGCGCATTCATTCCCGACAACGGATAACAGGAGGCATCAATGATGGCTACCCCCATTCCCGAATCACACAAGGATCTGCTTGAAGGTCCGATATACGTACAGCTGGCCACCCACATGAAAGATGGCTCGATTCAAGTAAACCCAGTCTGGTGCAGTTATGACGGTGAATATATATTGATTAACTCGGCCCTTGGTCGGGTTAAAGATCAAAATATGAGGAGAAACCCTAAGGTTACCATTCTGGCCAGTGACCCCAACAACCCTTACCGCTGGCTCGAAGTGCGTGGTGAAGTTGTTGAGATCACACAGGACGGTGCTGATAACCATATCGATGATCTCGCCGAACTCTATCTTGGACAACGACCCTACCCCTTCCGAGCGGAAGGTGAGGTTCGAGTGATCTATAAAATTGAGCCGCAAAGAGTGCAGCCTTTTACAATGTGAGGAAAAGCTTTATCTTCAGCGGAAAAAATGAGCGCTTCTCTATTGAGGGATATTGGCTCGGGCTTAACCTGATGATCGATTATGTCTTAACAGCTAACAGTCAATCTATTGGAAGCTGGAAGTTTTAGGCCCCAAATAAAGATCATAAACGCATAATTAGGCAAACCGTCTCTGTCATTTTCATATTCTATATTTATCCAATATCCCTTTTACCGGTTTTATTTCTGCGAGACGAATATCAATTCATCCGTATCAAAACCCTTTTGTTTGGCGCTTTCAATGAAACGAGCGATCAAAGCCGGTTCGACAACCGGCTCTCTGGATAACAGCCACAGGTAAGATAAATTTGGGCCGGAAACAAAGGCGTATTGGTAGTTGTTTTTATCTAACTCAAAAACCACATAGGATCCATAAAATGGGCCAAAGAAGGAAACCTTGAGATAAGCTTCGCTTGTTGCGCCGACGAAAAAAGCTTTTCCTTCCGCCTCACGCCATTCGTTCTTTTCACTGGAAAAGCCACGATTTCTGACGAAAACCCCACCCCCTTCACGCAAGGTATATTCTGCGCTAACCCGATCTAACCCTCGTTCAAAAGAATGATCCAATCGCGCAATTTCGTACCATTTTCCTAAGTATCTATCCAACTCAAACCCACTGACTGGCGAGACTGATTCCGGCATTCCCAAACAACC
>JAIPFG010000158.1 GCA_021736745.1 Pseudomonadales bacterium | reverse complement strand
ATTTTTATCCAGCCGATGCACAATTTTTCCTTTCACTCCGGGAATTTTTGTACCGTATAAATCTGTTCCCCGCTGTGCCCCCAGAGTAGGTCCTGACCGAAGCATGCTTAATGCCCCCAGCGCAGTCATCGATGCCAGCTGTTTGAGCACAAGCCGACGAGACGTTGTTAATTTGTTCATAACCTTTTCTCTCCTATTTGACTTGAGCAAAGAATTTGGCCAGCATTTGCATATCGGCCTCGGATAACGATTTCACCACAGTCGTCATTGTTGAATTCTTGCGGGAACCGGACTGAAATGCTTTTAATTGCTTGACCATGTAAGCCTCTCCTTGCCCTTGCAAATTTGGATACTGATCCGCTTTACCAACACCGTCTGCACCATGACAAGCAACACAGGCAGCAACTTTGGCTTGATCCGTCACATCATTTGACAAGGCGCCAACGGTAAAAACCATCACAGCCGAGAAAAGCCAATATGAGCAGACTTTGGGTAAACTTCTATTGTTCATGATCTGTTCTCCTCGTTTCCTTCGTCCAATAGTATAACGATCAGCGAGGGAGAATAAGATGAACTGGAAATGTCGGCTATCAAATATACGAAACCGTTAGCCTGAAAACGTAAAAGAATCGCAAAATTATTCAGGTACGGCATTCCTTTCAACTCTAACCGACCATCTTAATTTGTTTTGCAGGGGGCAATAAAAAAGGCCCACTCTGACGAGTGGGCCTTTAAACCATGGTAATGGCGTCCCCTAGGGGGTTCGAACCCCTGTTACCGCCGTGAAAGGGCAGTGTCCTAGGCCTCTAGACGAAGGGGACAATTTGGTGGAGCTAAGCGGGATCGAACCGCTGACCTCAACACTGCCAGTGTTGCGCTCTCCCAGCTGAGCTATAGCCCCAAAAAGAGCTGGGCATATTAAGCATCCGGCTGTTTTGTGTCAAGCATTACTACCCGGAATCGCTTTATAAATTTTCCTCAGCAAAGGCGGCAAGACGGCTTCTTTCAATGCTTTCTATATGCATAATGCCGGCATGCTGAAAGGCTTTGAATTTCTCAACGATATAAGTCAACCCGGAGGTAAGCGGTGTAATATATTTGTTATCGATCTGAGCCAAGTTTCCCAGCACAACAATTTTTGAATTTTTACCCACCCGGGTAATGATGGATTTTAACTGGAACTGCGTTAGACTCTGGCTTTCATCAATGATGATATAGGCATTATTGATGGAACGCCCTCTCATAAAATTCAGTGATTTAAACTGTATATTCGCCTTTTCCTTAACATAGGCAATACTGCCAATACAGGATTCATCGTTGCCGTGTAAAATTTCCAGGTTATCTTCAAAGGCAGCCAGCCAGGGCGCCATCTTTTCCTCTTCCGTACCGGGTAGGAAACCAATATCCTCCGCGATGGGAGGCGTGGAACGGGCAACAATGATTTTGTTATATTGTTTTTTCTCAATAATGGCATGTAAACCAAAAGCCAGGGCCAACAGTGTTTTTCCCGAGCCAGCCGGACCAGTAAGGATACTAAGATCGATATCCTCTGACTGAAGCAAATAAAAGGCCATGGCTTGCTCAAGATTGCGCGGCATTAAGCCCCAAATATTTTGGTGCATGAGGCGGTTGGCGTTGAGATCCCGCAGAAAAATAGAATCATTTTCAATCGCCTCGACAAAACCAATGAAACCATTATCATCACGCACAAACATATTCGGATAATAGTCCGGGTGCAGGTCGCGACGAATAACATGTACGGTGTTGTCATTGCGCGTTAAAGTGTCGACTTTGTCCACGCTCTCCCAAAAATTGCCAGTGATCGTTTCTCGCCCTTTGGTCAGTAGGTCAATATCATCAAGAATTCGATCCTTGCGATAATCCTCGACATTACGCAGGCCCGACCCCTTCGCCTTAAGGCGCATATTGATGTCTTTGGTCACCAGGCAAACATAAATATCCGGATTATGTTTTTGCAAGGAAAGCGCAGTATTAATAATCTGATTGTCCTGTGCATCTTTCATCAGATATGGAATCGACGCATCCGTGTGTAAAAGCTGATCCGGAAAAATGGACAATGTACCTGGCGCCGTGTTGTTTTTTGCGACGGAGGTGACAATCTCCACGCCCTCTTGAATCTCTCTCGTATCAGCATGGGCCAATAGCTTGTCGATCATCTGAATCGCAATGCGAGCTTCTTTGCTGACATCTTTGTCGCGCCGATCCTTAATATCATCCAGTTCCTCCAACACGGTCATTGGAATAATCACTTTATGCTCATTAAAGGAATAAATCGCGTTAGGGTCATGCAGTAACACATTGGTATCAAGCACATAAATTTTTTGCATGAATTAATACTCCAAAGGCAGTGTTTAAGATAAAACCCGGGTAATAAGAAGAAGCTTGTGTGGCGTCGGAAAGGTTGTCGGTATGGGGTAAGGGTAGAGGGAGGGAATACGTTGATTGTAAGTTGGGGCGTAAGGGCTGGCTGTTTGCCCCATCAAAACCCTGATAGGGTCTTGCTAATAGACGCATAAAACCTCACATAACGATTGCGCACTAAAAAAATACCTCTCCATCTTAACTCTCTAAAATGAAGGATCAACTGTTATTTTTACGATTGTAAGATTTTTATCTAGACGGGAAATGTTAGCCCCTCCTTTGTCGGGAAGGGCTAGCTCAACTTTGGCTTATTAGACAAAAGCACGGAAATCCTTTTCCCACTGTTTGGATTGTTTCTTGGATAATCCGCCCAACGCATTAACTCCATGCCGTAACCGTGCGCGAGACAGGTCAGCGCCAAGAATGGACATCGAATCAAAGACCGAGGTGGACACAGAAGTCCCCGCGATAGCTATAAATAGTGGGAAGAGGTAATCCCTGATTTTTAAACCCATGGTTTCAGCCATGTGTTTGACGATGGCTTCAATATTATCCCTACCCCAGTTCTGTTCAGTTTCTAAACGCCAGAGTGTGAATTGTAAAATCCTTTTGCAGTCATCTTCACTCAACGACTTGTGTTCAAACGCTTTGGCATTAATATTCAGCATGCCGGAACAGAAAAAAGCGGCCATGGGGACGATATCACTGAACAGTTCAACACGCTCTTTCAGCAATGAGGCTATCCGCATTAAATAATCCGGATTTAATGCCCACGCCTGAACACGCTCAGCAAATTGCTCTAAGGACAAATTCTCTCTAATCCAGCTGCCATTTAACCAACTTAGCTTTTCCATATCAAAAATCGGCCCCCCCAGGGAGACACGATTTAAATCGAAATTTTGCACCATCTCATCGAGAGTGAATTTCTCTTGCTCATCAGGCATCGACCAACCCATCCGCCCCAGATAGTTCAACACCGCTTCCGGCAAAAAGCCCATTCGACGATAATAGTTAATACTGGTGGGGTTTTTACGTTTGCTCAGTTTACTTTTATCGGGGTTACGTAATAACGGCATGTGACAAAGTTTGGGCATTTCCCAACCGAAATACTCATATAGCAACTGATGTTTGGGTGCCGAGTTGATCCATTCTTCGCCACGAATCACATGGGTAATGCCCATCAAATGATCATCCACCACATTGGCCAAATGGTAGGTCGGCATACCATCAGCTTTCATGAGAATTTGCATATCAACCTGCTGCCAGTCGATCTGGATGTCACCGCGCAGTTGATCCCAAACAGTGCAGACCCCCTCCTCTGGCACCTTCATTCGAATGACCGACTCTTCCCCCGCCGCCATACGTTCTGCCACTACCTGCTCGCTTAATTGCATGCAATGGCCGTCATAACCGGGTGTTTGCTTGTTTGCCATTTGCTCTTCGCGTAGCTGCTGTAGTCGTTCGGTTGAACAAAAACAACGGAACGCATGCCCTTTGCCCAGCAATTCATCGGCATATTTTTGATAAATCTCACTACGTTCACTTTGCCGATAGGGTCCGTATGCCCCCCCCACATCAGGGCCTTCATCCCAGGTAATACCCAACCAATTCAAAGAATCAAAAATAGCTTTCTCAGACTCCGGCGTACTGCGGGCCTGGTCAGTATCCTCAATTCTCAGAATAAACTGCCCACCCTGGCTGCGGGCAAAACATAAATTAAACAATGCAATATAGGCAGTGCCTACGTGGGGGTCACCGGTAGGCGAAGGTGCGATGCGAGTACGTACGGTCATGTTCTAAGCTCAATTACAATTGATGGATCTCATCGGCAGATAGGGCCAGAGGAAAGTCGCGTATTATACGGGGTTATCCAGATAATTGGCGATAGAAAGCCAAGTGAACACAATATTTTTAAAGTTCAAAAACAGTAAAGGCTCATCTGTAAGACGATATTTACTGCCCCTAGACAACAATTACAAATAGGTTTAGCCTTGCCGAATCAAATGCAACGGATTGATTGGTATAGCTTTTTACTTCCTTTCACCTTGCCCTGATGTGGTTACTGTATGTCCCATAACGCGTTGTCAGAAGTTAGAAAACTCATCAACAAAAAGGTACATCACATGAATGACATTCTATTTTTTAACAAAATGCTCACTCCCAAAATTATTACCTTCGTTTATTGGATATTGCTTTTCTCTGCTGTCATCGGCGGCATTGGCTCAATGTTCAGTGGTGTTGGTGGCTTTAGCTTTAGTGGGTTTTTGATGGGCATTTTCATCGCTGCGGCAGGGGCAGTTGGCGCCAGAATTTGGTGCGAACTATTAATTGTTCTATTTAAGATGAACGAAGCACTCCAGGAGATGCGGAGTAAATAGGCACAATTTCTGCCTCACGAAGGAGCCAGTTTAATTCGATGGTTTCAATCCATCAATTTCAAGCACGCCAAAGTTTAATTCAGCAAACCATTATTATGATAATTTCTGCGGCCCTTTGCTCATCGAGTTGGAATTTAGCTAAAAAAGTAAGTGCATAAAATTACTTCGAGCCGTATGGTAGGATTCAAAGAATCGACTTTTTTAACCTTAAGTACCACGCTGAGAAATTCATACCATGGAATACACCAACAAGTTAGCCGTATTAATCGACGCGGATAACGCGCAACCCAGCATCGTTGATGGCTTGCTATCAGAAATCGCAAATTATGGCATCGCCAGTGTTAAACGGATCTATGGCGACTGGACCGCACCCAGCCTTAAAGGATGGAAAGAAGTGCTCCTGGAACATTCCATCCAACCCATGCAGCAATTTGCCTATACTAAAGGCAAAAATGCAACCGATAGCGCCATGATTATTGATGCCATGGACTTACTTTATACCGGTAATTTTAACGGCTTCTGCATCGTGTCAAGCGACAGTGACTTTACAAAACTGGCATCACGCATCAGAGAGTCGGGTTTACTGGTATACGGTTTTGGTGAGCAAAAGACCCCTTCCCCCTTCGTTTCGGCCTGTGACAAGTTTATTTATACAGAGGTACTGCGCGCTAAGACGGACGAAAGCGAAAAAATCGTTAAAAAATCCAGTAATGAACTGAAGCAGGATACCAAGTTAGTCAGTTTGTTACGCAACGCAGTGGAAGCGTCCTCTGATGAAAGCGGATGGGCTCAATTAGGGCCCGTGGGGAGCAATATTGCCAAACAGTCCCCGGGGTTTGATCCTCGCAATTACGGTTACATTAAACTGGGTGAGTTAGTTGCGGCAACCAAACTTTTTACCTTAGAAGAAAGACCCATTGGATCGGGCAACTCGAAAGCCCTGTATGTACGTGATAAGCGATATAAGTAATGAATGATCCATGGGGCCAATCCGTTCCGGATACTTTTCAGAGATTCTCGGTGAATGGATATATTACGAGCACATTTAAATAACTCTCGATAACCAAGGATTCATTGGAAGTATTTCCGGCACTAACCACGAAAACTGCTCAAAGAGAAAATGAAAAGATTAGGTAATTCCTGGGTTTAGCGGGAACGATTATACGCACAGCCGCTCAAATTAAAATCTTAACCAAAAATAAGGATGTGTAACATGAAAAAATCCGTGCAAAGCCAATCCTGGCTTTTAACTGCCTTACTTTGGTTAATTCTAATTGCGGTTGGAGTCTATTACGCTTGGTTCAGAAATACTGAAGACACCCAACCGGTTACTAATGCAGATTCGCCTGAACAAGTTGTACCTGAACCAGCACCCATTCGCTACCCGGTAGAGCTTCCCTCAGCCGAGACCGAAACGACAGTCGCCCAAACAACAGAAACAGCCCCGGAACCCCCTTTACCAAAACTCGTTGAAAGCGACCCGCGGGTATTGGAAATATTGCAAGAAACCGTTGGTGATGAGGTGTTACAACCGGTATTAGTACCGCAACATATTATCTCCCGAATAGTCACCACCATCGATAATTTGACCCCAGCCAAATTAGCCATCAATGCCGTGCCACTGAAACCAGTACCCGGTAAAATTAAGGTTGAAGAGAAAGATAAACATCTATATCTCTCCGCACAAAACAGTCAACGCTACACCCCTTACATAGATCTGCTCGATAAAGCCAACACCACGGATATTGTCAGGATTTATCGTAAACTTTATCCTCTATTTCAGGAGTCTTACCAAGAGTTGGGCAATCCGAGTGCTTATTTTAACGATCGCTTAATTGAAGTTATTGATCATCTCTTAGCTGCCCCCGAACCTTCATATCCAATCGAGCTCGTCCAACCTAAGGTGTTTTTTGAATATGCTGACCCTGAATTGGAAGCCGCCTCAGCCGGTCAAAAAATTCTTTTTCGCATTGGCCCGGAGAACGCCGCCAAACTGAAAAACAAGCTACGCGAAATTCGGGCCGAATTAACCGCTAAGCATGGCTATTCTGAGTAATCAGCGTTAACCAAAATGCATGATGCGTGGTCTTTTTAGCCGAGTAACCCCCCATCTTGCCAATAACTTTTCACTTTACTCTAGTGGATACTGCGAAGAACAATACTCAAATGATCTTGTAGGTTAATTCCTTTTTTGCTCTCTCCTATTATCTCAAATCACACCTGAGGCTCCCCGCTTACGGTTATTCTCAAAATAGCACTTTAGGAGCAAGCCTTTTGCGTGGCAGAGCCGTTCAAGAGTACACCTGCTCGCAATAAATTCGTCACGGTGTCATTGTCAGTAAATTTTACACCTAACGATTGAAACCTCGGACCACCAACACGAAAAATCTTTATCACATTGTTTTTTAAAGTTTTTATTTTTTATGGCATGTTCTATGCCTCTATGAAACTCACTACCTAAAAGTAGCAAATCTCACAGCCCGGGCAAATTATCTCGTGGGTATGTCGAGGTAAAATAAAGAGCTAATTGAATTAAGGAGTGTTCATATGCACTATAAACATAGCATCAAGCAAAAACTGGGCATGTTTGCAGCGGCATCAGTTTTATTTGCAGGGGTTAGTTTATCCGCTATTGCCG
>JAIPFG010000157.1 GCA_021736745.1 Pseudomonadales bacterium | reverse complement strand
GCTTCACCACTGAGCTTGAGCAGAACTCGCTGATATTTAGCCTGACGTTCTTGAGTCGGCATAACGGTCAATTCCCCTTGTCAAAAAGTCTTTAAATCACGTAGCCATATCGGGATACAAATCGGGCAGCCCTAGCTGCCCGATCAATTGTTACAGGCCCGCCTGAGCGGCCACTTCCGCAGCGAAGTCAACGGTTTCCTTTTCTATCCCCTCACCTACTTCATAACGCACCATTTCCAACACATCCGCACCGGCCTTTTTCAGTAGAGCGCCCACCGTGACATCCGGGTCTTTAACAAAGGGCTGTTCCACCAGGCTCACTTCAGAAAGGAACTTGCGCATTCTGCCATCAATCATTTTTTCAATAATCTCAGCAGGCTTACCACTGTCCTGGGCTTGCGCAGTATAGATATCACGCTCTTTATCGAGCACATCCTGAGAAACCTGCTCAGCTTTCGCCACCAGAGGGTTAACGGCCGCTACATGCATCGCTATATCTTTACCCAGCGCATCATCTCCCGCCTGCAAAGCCACCAAAACACCGATACGGTTGTTGCCATGCACATAGGAAGATACCACGCCACTATCAGCAGTAAATGCCTGGATACGACGCACATTGATATTTTCACCAATCTTTTGCACCAAGGCTTCTCTGGCACTCTCCAGCTCACCGGCCATGAGTGAGGCGACATCAGTTTGCTGGTCAGCAAAAGCGCGCTCAACAACAAGATCCACGAAGGCTTTGAAATTATCATCTCGCGCCACGAAATCAGTTTCGCTATTGACTTCAACCAGAATACCAAAGCTACCATCATCAGCGACCTTGGCAGCAACAACACCTTCCGCCGCCGTACGCGAGGCTTTCTTTGCCGCCTTCATTCCGCTTGACTTACGCAAATGCTCAATTGCCTGCTCGACATCGCCACCATTTTCAGCCAATGCTTTTTTACAATCCATCATGCCCAGACCAGTGCGATCTCTTAATTCTTTCACCATTTTGGCTGTAATTTCTGCCATTTGATTTACCTCTAAATCATTAAAGACCATTCCTGCTCGTCTCTTTAAAACAAGCACTGGCCTCTCTATATTGAAAAAAAGGGAGCATCGCCGCCCCCTTTTGTGTTGTACCTAAACCGCTGCCTTCTCGGGGTTAGTTAGCAGTAGCTTCTGCCTCTTCACCATCGGACACAGCAACATCGGCCGCCACTTCAATGAACTCATCCGTGCCGCTCATATCCGCTGTGACGCCATCCAGAATTGTATTAGCGACCGCTTTTACATAAATTTGAATCGAACGAATCGCATCGTCATTTCCCGGTATCACATAATCCACACCATCGGGATCACTATTGGTATCGACGATACCAATAACCGGAATACCAAGTTTGTTGGCTTCATTCACCGCAATACGCTCGTGGTCTACATCGATAACGAACAAGGCATCCGGCAAACCACCCATGTCTTTTATACCACCGATACTACGCTCGAGTTTTTCCATTTCACGAGTCCGCATCAGCTGCTCTTTCTTTGTGATTTGCTCAAACGTGCCATCTTTCTTCTGGGCTTCTAATTCCCGGTAACGTTTGATCGACTGACGAATTGTTTTATAGTTGGTGAGCATGCCACCTAACCAGCGGTGATGCACAAATGGCATTCCTGCACGCTCGGCCTCTTCCTTAATAATCTTACTCGCCGCCCGCTTGGTACCGACAAAAAGTATCTTATTTTTATTGGAAGCCAGCTTTTGCACCACATCAAGCGCTTCATTTAACGCCGGAACAGTGTGCTCCAAATTAATAATATGAATATTATTGCGGGCGCCAAAGATGTAAGGGGCCATCTTTGGATTCCAGTAGCGCGTTTGGTGACCAAAATGCGCGCCTGCCTTTAGCAGGTCTCTCATTGAAACTCTAGACATAATTACCTTCTTAGTTTGGGTTAAGCCTCCATATATCCCATTGTT
This sequence comes from Pseudomonadales bacterium, assembly GCA_021736745.1. GTDB lineage: Bacteria > Pseudomonadota > Gammaproteobacteria > Pseudomonadales > IMCC2047 > JAJFKB01. The sequence continues at coordinate 5,485 of JAIPFG010000157.1, read as the reverse complement.
CCAACCTGTCGCCAAAAAACGAAGGCACCCGGAATGATGTGTCGATATATGTGTGTTTTAATAGAGTGAAAATCCACTCTGCGTTAGTGCCAGAAAATCGCAAAGCATCAAATTGCTTTAGCCAATCCTGGGCGGGCAGTGTTATACCATAAATACCCCGCAAGGAAAAGAATTGATCCAACAATTTACATCAACAAACCATCCGTTTGAAACCAGGTTTGCCTAACTATCACCAAGGGAAATAAGTCCGGCAGCCTCCTTTATTAGATCCAGCCAAAGATACAAGCACCCCGCATCCAAAAAAACGGTTAAAATGATTCTCATTTTATGGTACAAAGGTTGGTTTTTTCAGCACCTCACCACAGACTAACTATTTGGTTCACAAACCTATTATGCCCATTTCGATAAAGACGCCCGAAGAAATTGAAAAAATGCGCACAGCCGGTCGCCTCGCGGCCGAAGTGCTCGAGATGATTACCGATTATGTTAAACCAGGCGTTTCGACCGGTGAACTAGATAAAATTTGCCATGACTATATTGTCAATGAGCAACAGGCCATTCCAGCCCCTTTGAATTATCGTGGATTTCCCAAATCGATTTGCACTTCAGTGAACCAAGTGGTTTGTCATGGTATTCCAAGCGATGCTAAGATTCTTAAGCAAGGTGACATCGTCAACATCGATATCACGGTCATCAAAGATGGCTATCACGGCGATACCAGCAAAATGTTCTTCGTCGGAAAAATACAGCCCCATGCAGAACGCTTAGTCAAGGTTACCCAGGAATGTTTGTATCTCGGAATTGAACTTGTCAAACCGGGTATCCGGTTAGGCGACATAGGTTACGCCATTCAGACTCATGCCGAAAATCATCACTATTCGGTAGTACGGGAGTACTGCGGTCATGGTATCGGCAAGATATTCCACGAAGATCCTCAAGTGCTTCATTACGGTAAACCTAATACCGGTGTTGAATTAAAACCCGGGATGACTTTCACCATCGAGCCCATGATTAATGCGGGCAAACGTCATGTTAAATTATTGGCACGTGACGGCTGGACCGTTGAAACCGTTGACAAGCGACTTTCCGCCCAGTGGGAACACACTATTTTAGTGACCCATTCAGGGTATGACGTATTAACCAAACGCAGCGAAGAGCGCGACCTTTAATCGATGTCTGAAACTATTAGCCTTAGCAGTATTCAGGCGGAAATTTTTGATAACGAGAAATTTACGCGGCAACTGGCCGAGTCGTCTTCGCTGATTGCGACATTTAAAGAAGCATTAAAAAATGCCCAGTCCATATTGGATCAGCATTTTCGAACCGATACACCAACTCGCCTACTCGTTTTCTCCCGTGCTTGGTTAGTGGATCAATTATTAATCCACGCATGGCGTCAATTTCCGTTTCGCCAGAATGATATTGGCCTGATAGCTGTCGGCGGGTATGGCCGAGGTGAATTACACCCTTACTCAGATATTGACATCCTGATTCTCTACCGCGGTTTTCGTTTTAAATCACAGCATAAGTATGTTGAGCAATTTATCACGCTGTTATGGGATATTGGTTTAAAGGTTGGGCACAGTGTACGTTCCACCCGGCAATGCATCGATCAGGCGCGAAATGATATCACCATCGCCACCAGCTTGATGGAATCTCGCCTGCTAGTTGGCTCGGAGGGACTGTTTGAACAAATGCAGAAGAAGGTCGGGCCTAAAAAAATCTGGCCCGCCAAAGCTTTTTATGCCGCTAAGCGGGATGAACAAATCTCGCGGCACCGCAAATTTGATGATACTGAACATAATCTTGAACCAAATGTAAAAGAATCCCCCGGCGGTTTACGCGATGTTCAAATGATCGGCTGGGTAGCAAAAAGGCATTTTGGCGGTGATAACCTACGCGACTTAGTAACCCATAATTTTTTAACCGAAGCTGAATTTGGTTTGCTTAGCGAAGGCCAGAATTACCTTTGGAAGATTCGCTATGGTCTACACATGTTGGCAGGCCGAGCGGAAGACCGACTACTCTTCGACTACCAGGAACGCCTTGCTAAATTATTCGGTTTTAAAGATACCGAAGAGTCCCTCGCGATTGAGCAGCTCATGCAAAAATATTATCGCGTCGCACTGCGTATTCTTGAGCTAAATGACATGCTGTTACAGCATTTTGATGAAGCCATTTTACGCGCTGACGAAAGCTTTATTAGTCGACCATTGAATACTCGATTTAAAATCACCAACGATTACATTGAGGTGGTGGATAATCAGGTCTTTAAACGTACACCCTTTGCGCTAATGGAAATTTTTCTGTTAATGGCGCAGAACAAGGAAATACAGGGGGTTCGCGCTTCCACTATTCGATTAATCAGGGAACATCGCCACCTGATCGATAGTGAATTTCGTCAGGACATCCGTAATATTTCCATTTTCATGGAGCTACTTCGTTCACCCGACCGCATTGTCACCCAACTTCAACGGATGCGACGTTATGCCGTACTCGGCAGATACCTGCCTGAATTCGGTCGCATCATTGGCAAAATGCAATACGACCTTTTCCACGTTTATACGGTCGATGCTCATACGCTATTGCTGATACAGTATCTGCGTCGAATTTACCTCGGCACAGAAGCTGAGCGGTTCCCTCTGTCGGCCAACATTATTCGACAGATTCCAAAATTGGAACTCCTCTATATTGCCGGGCTTTACCACGATATTGCCAAGGGCCGCGGTGGCGATCACTCAGCCTTAGGCGCAGAAGATGCCAGGGCTTTTTGTGAGCGACATCGTCTTAGCGAGTGGGATACGGAGTTAGTTAGCTGGCTGGTGGAAAACCACTTGATCATGTCGATCACCGCACAGCGCATGGATATTTCCGACCCTGCCGTAGTCCAGCAGTTTGCAGAAAAGATGCAAGACCAGCTCCATTTGGATTACCTTTTTGTCTTGACGGTCGCTGACATTAACGCTACGAATAGCAAATTATGGAATAGTTGGCGCGCGTCACTTTTACACCAACTTTATCTGGAAACCCGACGCGCGTTGAGCCGTGGCCTTGAAAACCCGATTGATCGTGAAAACGAAATCAACACAAAACAGCAAAATGCGTTGGCGCTCCTGCCTTTTAACCCCACAATAGTCAAGGCTCTATGGCAACAGCTTGGGGATGATTACTTTATTCAACATTCCCACGAGGATATCGCCTGGCATACTCAGGCCATTCTCGAACACACTGAACCAGGAAAACCCCTGGTGATGATTAAAGACACCTCCAACCATCACCATGCCAGCGGTACTCAGATATTTATCTACTCACAAACAGAGCATCACTTGTTTGCTACCACCGCTGCCATTTTAGAGCAACTGGAACTCAATATTGTGGACGCACGCATCAGCACATCGCCCAATAACTTTAACCTTAACTCGTATATGGTCCTGACTGAAAATGGCCAACCTCTTGGAGACAATCCAACATTAAGGGATCAAATCAAACAGACTCTGACACAGGCTTTATTAACCCCACAAGAATATCCCACCATTATTAAGCGACATACACCTAGAAGACTACAGCACTTTACCATGCCCACGCAGGTCAATATCTTCAGCGACAACCACCAGCCCTACACCGTTATCGAAGTGGTAACACCAGACAGACCTGGCTTGTTAGCCCGTATTGGCAGAATTTTTTTAGAAAACAACGTGGTTTTACAAAAAGCTAAAATCGCTACCTTAGGCGAGCGCGTTGAGGATGTCTTTTTTATCACGACTAAAGACAACGAGCCCATTGCCGACGATGAACTTTGTGAAAGGCTCAAAGTGGCTATTTGTTCACAACTCGACCAATGGGCGCAATTAGCACCCAACCATTAAACAACTGCGGTACTATAAGGTAACCTTCATGATCACGCTTTTTGGCATCAAAAACTGCGACACCATCAAGAAAGCCAGAAACTGGCTAAAGCAATCAACTATTGAATATAGTTTCCACGATTATCGGACAGATGGTTTGGACGAGGCAACTTTGAAGCAGTGGAGCGATGAACTGGGCTGGCAGCAATTACTGAACACACGAGGAATGACTTGGCGCAAGCTAGCGGAAAATGAAAAGGCACATCTGGATGAGGCCAAGGCAATATCGTTGATGTTAAATAATCCCGCTTTGATAAAAAGACCCTTATTGGATACGGGAGATGGACGTTATTTAGGCTTTGACGCGGTCAAATACCAACAGATTTTTAATGAAATGAATAAGGTTTAACTATGAGCAAGAACACCTATTTTAGTTTTGCAATGGGCATCGGTACACAATCCGGTTCCGGTGAGTGGCTGGAAGTGTATTTTCCAGATCCGCTCATTACGCCAAATCCCAACCTCATAGAATGCGTCAAACAATCATTGAACATGAATAATGGCAACCAAACGGTTTCCCCAACCCTGCCCCAACTCGATCAACTGGCGAATGCCCTGACGAATATCGGAATGGCGGATCAGGCAGCACTGGCAAAACAACTGCGTGATTCCAAGCAACCGCTGGCGATCACCTTAATAGAAACGGATACTGCGCCACAAACGGTGCCTGAAATATACCTAAAACTACAATTGCTTTCCCACCGTTTGGTGCAACCTCACCAGGTGGATCTGACCGGTATTTTCGGTAAGCTGCCCAATGTGGCCTGGACCAGCGCCGGCGCCATTGCTATCGATGAACTACCACAGAGACAACTTGAAGCCCGCTTACGAGGGGAATTACTTGAGGTGATGGCGGTCGATAAATTCCCAAAAATGGCGAACTATGTCATTCCTACCGGTGTCCGAATTGCGGATTCAGATCGGGTGAGACTGGGTGCCTATCTGGGTGAAGGCACCACAGTCATGCACGAGGGCTTTATCAATTTTAATGCCGGGACCTATGGCTCCAGCATGGTTGAGGGGCGGATCTCAGCTGGTGTCATGGTCGGCAACGGCAGTGACCTTGGTGGTGGCTGCAGTACGATGGGCACCTTATCCGGTGGCAATTCAGTGATTATCTCTGTTGGCGAAGAATGCTTGATAGGCGCTAACGCCGGTATCGGCATTCCCTTGGGTGACCGTTGCACTGTGGAGGCAGGGCTATACATTACGGCAGGATCCAAAGTGGCATTGCTTGATGAACATAATCAATTGGTAGAGATTGTAAAAGCGCGTGATTTAGCAGGCAAATCCGACCTGCTGTTACGCCGAAATTCTGAGAATGGCCGAGTTGAGTGTAAAACCAACAAATCCGCTATTGTGTTAAACCAAGAGCTACATGCCAATAATTAGCTTTGCCATCGAAGATCCGCAGATATAGGTGGGGGCCGCGCAACGCCGACGCCCCCTTCTTAACCTAAGCTAAAAATTGTAAAGCCCGGTTATCCCGTCGAAATCTAGAGAGCGGTATGAGTATCGCGAACAGCCATAGTGTCAGGCTTCCCGGAACCGGCACAGACTCAGTGCCTCTCGAAAAATAC
>JAIPFG010000156.1 GCA_021736745.1 Pseudomonadales bacterium | reverse complement strand
CAGCGACGATATAAGAAATGGCCATAAAAGGCACGAGTTTACCCGCCACCTGTGCGATCCGCTCTATACCACCCAGAATAACACTGGCCACTAAAATTGTGATCACCACAGCCGTGAGCTCAATGGGGATATCAAAAGTGCTTTCCAATACATTCGCTACCGAATTGGACTGCACGGTATTGGCCAAACCAAAACCCGCCAGCGCACCAAAGAGGGCGAAAGCAGTGCCCAGCCACTTCCACTTCGGCGACAACCCGTTTTTGATGTAATACATCGGGCCACCCACGTATTGGCCCTTTTCATCCACTTCCCGAAACTTAACGGCTAAAACCGCTTCAGCAAATTTGGTGGACATCCCCACCAGCGCCGTACACCACATCCAAAACAACGCACCGGGACCGCCAATCGCAATAGCTGTCGCGACACCAGCAATATTACCGGTACCAATAGTGGAGGAGAGCGCTGTCATCAGCGCATTAAAGGGAGAAATCTGGCCCTCTTCCTTGCTGGCGCGGCCCTGCCAGAGCATCCGAAACCCATAACCAAGTTTTCGGATTGGCATGAGCGCAAGCCCCAGAGTGAGATAGATGCCGGTACCCAACAGCAACACAATCAACGGCACGCCCCACAGCACATGGTTGATTTGATCCACTAGACTCTGCACCGACTCCATCTGTATTCCCCCTGCTATAAAGGCCTCTCGTTATAATTTCTTTCGTTTTACCTGGTAAAAATTCCGGGTAAAACGCGGCTTACAACAACACAGTCATACCATATTCAGATTCTATCGGTTAGCGCTATTCCTTAACTGTTGAGCCGTAGCGGCCCCGCTCTGACAAGCCACCTATTACTTTTGATACACCGGGAAATCGCGGCACAAGGCCAATACCTGCTCACGTACTCGATCAATCGTTGCCTGATTGCCGATATCGTCCAGCACATCACACATCCAACCGGTCAGGCTCTCAACCTCCGCCTCTTTAAAGCCACGCGTCGTAATCGCCGGTGTTCCCACCCGCAACCCACTGGTCACAAAAGGTGATTGTGGATCTTTCGGCACCGCGTTCTTATTCACCGTGATGTTCGCACTACCTAAAGCCGCATCCGCGTCTTTGCCGGTAATTCCCTTATCGATCAAATCCACCAGCATCAAGTGATTTTCTGTACCGCCGGAAACGATTTTATAACCGCGCTGGGTAAATACGCTGGCCATCTTCTTAGCATTTTTTACTACCTGTCCCTGGTACTCTTTAAAGGACGGCTCTAAAGCTTCTTTAAAGGCCACCGCTTTAGCCGCAATCACATGCATCAACGGGCCACCCTGCTGGCCGGGAAAAACTGAAGAGTTGAATTTTTTCTCTAACTCCGGGTTTGCCCGTGCCAAAATCAATCCACCACGCGGTCCGCGCAGGGTTTTATGGGTCGTTGTCGTCACCACGTCAGCTATCGGTATCGGATTGGGGTAATGCCCGGTAGCGACTAATCCGGCGACATGAGCCATGTCTACCATGAAATAAGCGCCAACCATATCGGCGATATCCCGGAACCGCTGCCAATCAACAATTTGCGAATAAGCGGAAAATCCCGCGATGATCATTTTTGGCTTATGTTCTTTCGCCAACGCCTCAACCTGATCATAATCAATTTCGCCGGTATCTTCATTGAGACCGTATTGAATGGAATGATAAATCTTACCGGAGAAATTCACTTTCGCGCCGTGCGTTAAGTGCCCACCATCCGCCAAACTCATACCCAAAACAGTATCATGCGGCTGTAACAACGCCATATAGACTTCGGCATTGGCTTGCGAACCCGAGTGGGGCTGCACATTGGCGTAGTCAGCACCAAACAATTCCTTGGCCCGCTCAATGGCTAACTGTTCAGCCACGTCCACATATTCGCAACCGCCGTAATAACGTTTGTGGGGATAGCCTTCGGCATATTTATTGGTTAATACTCCCCCTTGCGCTTCCAGAACTCGCGGGCTGGCATAGTTTTCCGAAGCGATCAGTTCAATATGCTCTTCTTGACGCCGCTCTTCATCCTGAATAGCTTCAAACAGCTCGGGATCGAAATCAGAAATTTTATCAGTGGAACTAAACATCTTTTACTCCTGGCAGAAAAGTCAAAGGACGCATCCTCAGGGGAATTGGGATACAGATGATTCACGCTCAAATTACCTTAGCTTGAGCACTAGGAAAAAGGCGCTATTTTAACCGAAAATAACGCGCAAATGTCATTAAAACTACAGGAAATTTAGGGTTATTAACCAAAGAAATGATTTTTAATAAAAACCCCACCAAATAATAAATAACACCTAATTATCAAGAATTAATTACCATTGTGAGCAAAAATATTTTGAAAAGTGAAGAAAACAGCTCCACATTAAAAAATAACACATTCCTTCGCCCTGCTTAGACCGGCTGCAACTCCACCCGAGTCCTGTTCAGCGCATAGGTGGATATCATGGCAAACACCAAGGGTAAAGCCAGTAATAGGAAATAGTCCGCCTGCTCCCAACCGATACCCATCAAAACGCCAGCGACATTCGGCCCCAAAATTGCACCCAAACGGCCAATGCCAATCCCCCAGCCCAATCCGGTGTTGCGCAAGGTGGTGGGGTACAGTTCTGCGGCTACCGAGTACAGGCCGATCATACCGCCAATGGTGAAAAAGCCTAGGGCAAAAGCCAAAAACAACAGCACCATAGCTGACGCATCGATGAGTGCAAAGGCCACCATGCTAACAGCCGCCAGCAAGAAAAAGCCGATAATCAGGCGGTGTAAACCAAAACGTTCAGAAAAATAGCCCAGCAACAACATGCCCAGTAAGCCACCGGCATTGAGCGTTGCGCCGACCAAAATCCCCTGATCCTTTGGCAACCCGGCATTGACAATAATCTGCGGCGTCCAAAGCAGCAGGAAATATAGGGTCAGCATGCTCATAAAGAAGCTTAACCAGAGCAACAGCGTTTTCGTTTTTAGACTGGCCGATAGAATTTTAGCAATACTGGCTTGAGGCGTTTTACCCTGTAGCACCGGCAACTCCGCCACAGCACTATGCCCCAATCGACTCAAAATCTGGTTCACCTGTTGTAAGGCATTGGCGGGGCGCTGCGCTAACAAATAGTGCAGCGATTCAGGCATGTACAACAACACTACCGCCACCATGACCAGGGTCGACAAACCACCCACAATAAAGACCACCTGCCAACCGAAAGCCGGAATAAGCGGTGCGGCAATTAAACCACCCGCCAATGCCCCAATCGGATAACCACTTTGCAGGAAACTAATCGCAAAATTTCGGCGGCGGTCAGAAGAGTATTCCGCCACCATGGTATTTAAGCTGGCCAGCAACCCGCCAACACCCAGCCCCGTTACTACCCGAGCCAAAAGCAATAAAAGGAAGGAGTTGACCATCGCGGTTACCACCATGGCCGTTCCAATAATGGCGAGACACCAAAGAATGACCTTCCGTCTTCCCACCCGATCCGCTAAAGGCGCAATAAAGAGTGCGCCTAACGCCATCCCGGCTAATCCGGCACTCAACACCAAGCCCAGTTTTTCCGGGGCTAATTGCCATTCCTCGGTGATCGTTGGCGCGGCATACGCAATGGCCAGCACATCAAAGCCATCCAACATATTAATCAACCAGCAAATGGCAATGATGCCCAACTGCATCGACGTCATTTTGCCTTGGTTAATGGATTTTATAAAATCTGATGCTTGCATCATCCCCAATGTCCTCATTCGTTTTATTTTTACTTACCAATAAAATCAGCAGGATAAACAAAATCCCTTGTTATCCGCCTCTCACTTCTTTTACTAATTGATGTAGGTTCGCCAAATCCCGCACGCCTAAGTCCGTATATTCCGGCCAGGGGAACTGCTCGGTACTGTCCACATGCACTGCCGCCACCGCCGCCGCGCGGGCACATTGCAAGTCATAGAGGTAATCGCCAACCATCAGCGCCTGTTGTGTCTGAATTTTCCAAGAGGACAGTAACCGCTGGATCCCATGAGGATTGGGTTTTGGTGCCACTTCATCGCGACCCAGCACATGCTGATCTTGAAAATGCTGATCCAATCCGATCGCCTTCAGTGCAATATGTGCATTCGTTTTTGAGTTACGGGTTAACACCCCCATGCTCACGCCTTGCGCGGCCAAGCCTTTAATTAAAGCCGTCGCACCGACGGCGGGCTGGGCTTCGCCCGCCAAATCAATTTCAATCTTATCCAGGATTTTTTGTTTTTGTAGGGCTTCCAATTTAGGTAACTGGCTAAGATGCAGCAGAATATCCGCATCTTCCGGCAAACCCAATTCTGCTTTGATGGCTTTGAAATCGTGTTGCGGCAGAGTCAAGGTGCCATCCAAATCGAAAATCCAGAAATGTCTTGTCAGTATGCTGGTGTTTATCACGGATACTTACCACGCCCCGTCAGTTAATGCCAGATAGCGCCGATAACAGCAGAAATGGCTCAAGCAAACCACACGTTATGCCGTCTGACATTAAAAATCAACGCTCCGACCTCCCTAATTCACTTTATTACCGATTTAAATGAATCGGTAATTTCTTTTTAACTTTCACATATTTATAATCACTGCACCAAAACATACCACAACCCTAAGAATGACAAGATGGATATAGACGATAACGAACCCAAACCTTCCGGCGAATTGGCACTTCGCACTTACGCCCTCCCCAAGGATACAAACGCACACGGTAATATTTATGCGGGTTGGATTGTATCGCAAATGGATTTAGCCGCCTCCGTTGCGGGTGAAAAAGCCACACAAAGCAGGGTAGTCACCGTCGATATTGCCCAAATGGATTTTGTCTCTCCGGTCAAAGTCGGCTCGGTAATTGATATTTACGCCACCATCACGGAGACAGGCCGAACTTCCCTGAAAATTCAGGTCGAGGTCTGGGCCCACAAATACGACGAAACAGATTTCCATAAGGTGACCGATGCACAATTTGTCGTGGTATCGGTAGACCAGCAAGGCCGCGCGCAAAGCATCAAACAAAATTAGCATGGCCGCTAGCAACGTCTGCCAAACCATCATCAAAGGTATCGACTCTCTGAATGAGACCCTCGGCCGTGGCGTCGCCTGGCTAACTCTGGCTTTGGTGCTCAGCACTTTTATTATCGTCGTGATGCGCTACCTGTTTAATCTCGGTTCTGTCGCCCTCCAGGAATCCTTACTCTACCTACACAGCCTGATTTTCCTGATGGGCGCCGCCTACACCTTGCGTCATGACAGCCATGTGCGGGTGGATATTTTCTATCGCCCCATGTCTGCCAAAAGCAAGGCCCGGGTTGACCTGATCGGAGCACTCTTCCTGCTCATCCCGTTCTGCCTCTTTATCTTTTCTATTTCCTGGGAGTATGTTGCCAGTGCCTGGTCCTATCATGAGGGTTCCCGTGAAGCCGGTGGCATCGAAGCCGTATTTATTCTCAAAACCTTGCTATTAATCATGCCCGCAACCGTGCTGTTGCAAGGTATCGCCCAAGCCCTCCGTAGCATCCTCATTCTAACCGGCCGAAATGACCCCGATGCGTCACGCGAGGCGGTTGATTCCTGATGGAGTTTATGCCGCTCGCACTGTTCATTGTGGTGATCTTCGTGCTGATTGCCGGCTATCCGGTTGCTTTTTCACTCGCCGGAACCGGGCTGCTCTTTGCCCTGATCGGCGTCATTAGCGGTAGTTTTGATCCGGCATTTTTAGAAGCCGTACCCAATCGTATTTACGCGATAATGACCAATGACGTCTTGGTTGCGGTACCTCTCTTTGTGTTTATGGGCGTCATGTTGGAAAAATCCAACGTCGCCGAAGAGTTGCTCGACACCATGTCCTCCCTGTTCGGCAAACTCCGCGGTGGCCTTGGCATTTCCGTGACGCTGGTGGGCATGCTGATGGCCGCCAGCACCGGTATCGTCGGCGCAACCGTCGTCACCATGGGCCTGCTGTCGCTGCCAACCATGTTAAAGCGCGGCTACGATATTCCTTTAGCCACCGGCACCATTTGCGCTGCCGGCACACTGGGTCAGATTATTCCACCATCGATTGTGCTGGTTTTGCTCGGCGACGTAATGTCCTCCGCCTACCAACAGGCGCAACTCGACATGGGCATCTTTTCCCCGGAAACCGTTTCTGTCGGGGACCTCTTTATGGGGGCGCTGATTCCAGGACTGTTATTGGTGTTCCTTTATATTCTTTATCTCTCCCTGGTCGCTACCTTTAAACCCTCGGCTGCACCCGCGCACCCGGAAGAGGAATTAAAGGATACTTCCACCTTCCAAATTCTGAAAGCTTTAGCCCCACCCTTGTTATTAGTTGTGCTGGTTTTAGGATCAATCCTCTCCGGTTTAGCAACACCAACCGAAGCCGCGTCCGTCGGTGCTGTTGGCGCGATGTTATTGGCCGCGACTAAAGGCAGCCTTTCATTAAAAATGCTTCGGGAAGTGATGCGCTCCACTACCCAAGTCAGTAGCATGGTCTTCATGATTCTGATCGGCGCTGCTGTCTTTTCCCTGGTGTTTAGAGGTTTTGGCGGCGACGACCTGGTACGGGAGTTTCTCAGTGACCTACCCGGCGGCGTGATGGCCGCCATGATAGTGGTGATGCTGGTCATGTTCTTCCTGGGGTTCTTCCTCGACTTTATCGAAATCACCTTCGTCGTCGTCCCCATCGTCGCACCAATATTGCTTACCATGGGCTTAGACCCCGTCTGGCTCGGCATCATGATTGCGATTAACCTGCAAACCTCCTTTCTGACGCCACCCTTTGGCTTTGCCTTATTCTATCTACGCGGCGTCGCCCCAGATACCGTCGCCACCAGCCAGATTTACCGTGGGGTAATTCCGTTTATTGCGATACAACTGATGATGCTGGCTTTGATTGCCTATTGGCCGCAGTTGGTCACCTGGTTACCGGGGAAGGTGTTTTAGGGGGATTGTCATTCAGCGTCAGCTTTCGATTAAAGGCTGGGTATTCATAGCTTGTTTTCAGCTAGGAGAGGGCATCCAATAAAATAAATACGTCACCTTTTCTCTTGAGAACTAGCTGTTATGGGAAGGGATAAAATACTTGATCCAGCATACATATAACCTTATTGTGCGATGATTATAGCGCCCAACAAACAAATACCTGCGCAGAGACGGAAGGAATGGTGAAGATGACATTAGGAATTCCCTCTTCAAATTGCTGGACCCAGCATCCCCTCCGCCTTATACTCTTCACCCTATGGGTGAAGAGTATAAGGCGGAGGGGATGGGTATTCAGCCTCACACATTAAATATATATGCTTATAATTATATTCCGAACAAGGAAGCTGGAAAGATGTTTTTCCCAATCAAAACAAGCGATTAAAGAGTTTGGAGATACGGTTGGCCGAAAATATATTCAAAGAATTAACATCATTAAAAGCACAAAAAAAATTGAAGATTTAAAGGAATTGCCTGGCCTTAGATTTCACGCCCTAAAGGGTGAT